>CAYMXC010000023.1:0-15525 GCA_964394135.1 uncultured Phycisphaerae bacterium | reverse complement strand
GAATTTCATTTTTTATATTTTACTTTTTATTTCTGACCGGAGAACGGTTTTGCAGGAAAAAGAAAACAGAGACGCATTGTCTTCTATCCGCCCTGCACAAGGTTTTGCGCCCCGCCAGATCGACCTTGGCGAGAAAAGTCCGCGTCCGATCCTGGCAGTTGGAGCGGACAAATCGAATACGGTGACAATCATCAAGGCATCACAGGCATATATCAGCGAACCAGTGGGCGATCTGATCGAACCCGGCATATTCGACCACTTTCGAAACGAAATCGAATCTTTGTGCACGTTCGCCGGCGTTCGTCCGGAAGTCCTGGCGTCGGATTTGAATCCGGATTATCTATCAACACAGTATGGTTATGACCAGACGGACCTCGATATCATTAACATTCAGCACCATCATGCCCATCTGGTTTCGTGCATGGTCGATCATCGGCTTGTTGATCGGGTAATAGGGATCATTGCTGATGGAGCGGGCATGGGCACGGATAACGCGATGTGGGGCTGTGAACTACTTGTTGCCGATCGTGCGGAATACCAGCGGGTAGGTCATCTGGATTATTTCCGTCTGCCTGGATTCGCGGCATCGTCCAGACAGACCTTTCGTCCGGCCATGGGATTATTGTATGAAACGTTCGGCGAAGATACGACGGATTTACCTGTGGTGCAGAAAATTTATCCGGACAGTCAGACGCGAAAGATGATCGTTCAGATGCTGCAGAAGAAAATCAATTGTCCACAGACGAGCAGTCTGGGCCGGCTTTTCGATGCTGCGGCTGCGATGCTTGGATTGGCATCGACCAATCACTACGACGGCGAGGCGCCCCAGCGGCTTGAGAATGCGGCACAAACGGAAACAGATGAGGAATATCCATTCGAATTGAAAATTTCCGATGAAACAACCATTATTGATTTTCGGCCGATGATCCTGCAGATGGTTTCGGAATTAAATGCAGCGACGGAAATCTCGCTGATGGCGAGCAAGTTTCACAACACCGTTTCGTCTTTTTTATCGCAGTCTGCTATTCAGGTGGCGAAGCGAAAGAATATTTCGTATGTTGTTCTTTCCGGGGGGTGTTTTGCAAACCGCAAGTTAAATGATAAACTGAGCCGGCGGTTGACTGCGGCTGGACTGAACTGTTTTCAGCATCGTCGAATTTCATGCGGCGACAGCGGACTTTCGTTGGGCCAGGCGGCGATTGCCGCTGCAAGATTGATTCGCGGATTTACATTCTAATTCCTTGACCGCTTTAAAAATTGATTTTTTCGCGTGTGATTTGTTTTCGCGAGATTTTTTTCGGAGATACTGCTGGAGAAGGCGTCTGAGAGTTTTGTCCCTGATCGCGAGCCGACCAGAACGCTTCCAGTTTTGATCGCGGATACCAGTGAGGTAATTGCTCAGGCGTAATTCCCTTCCACAGGCCAAGGAGCTTTTTCCTGGCCTGGGATTCGAGATGGATATATTCATCCAGACGAAAATGTTTGAAACGAATTTCCGCATAGGCGTAGCCGTCGGCAATGGCCTGGGAATTATACAATCGTCCATCGGGCAGATAGACATATGCCAGAAGCCGGCCGAACTTGTCGCGAGTTTTTCCTTGTATCAATTCGAGAGTGACTTTTTTCCCTGCCATCAACTTTCTGGCGAACTCTGCCGCCTCACAGCCGAAATACATTGCCGGCTTATTGAATTGAGGGTGTGCGATTTCCGGCGTATCGATTCCCCAGAGTCGGATGCGGGTATAGGCTTTTGGCTTGGCGGCTTTTCGATCTGGCAGATCGATATCGATGGTATCGCCGTCCAGCACTTTTACGCAATTGGACGTCAATCCGTTGTAACGAGCATAATCGTCATCCACGAGAGTTGCGGGCTGAGAGTCGCAGGAAGGCGTTGGATTGGCCCCGCTTTTACAGCTTACCGATCGCAGGGTGAGAATCGACGCCAAAAGCAACACGGCCAAGAGACGAGCAAACCACAATCGCCGCCGATATGTGCGGACTATCCGGCTTGGCGTGGACATTTTAAAACCTCGGATTGGTGGGTTGTTTGATCACGATAAACACTGGGCGCGACCACAAATGTTTTTGATCGGGTCGAATATATTCAGCTCGGAGATATAAATTTGCGCCTTCGGGTCTCACTCCTGTCCAGAACAGGTCCATTTTATGACCAACGAGTCCGAAACGCTGGCGCTGGACAGCTCGAACGAAAGTGGCTTCGTCCACATGCCACATTTTGAGCTGTTTATCTTCGAACTGCCCGTTGGCCAATCGCACTCGCTGAACCAGATAGATGTTTGCGGCCCCCCGCCCGGCGACGTATTTTTTCTCGCCGGGGCGATTGAGCATAACGCGGACCGACACGCCGTCGGGCGTTTTATTGCCGTCGGCATCGAGAAAAGGCACGTCGACCATGAGCGAGACCCAAACGATATCGTCATAAAAAACCGGCATCGCATTCTGAGGCGACTGACCTCTCGGCGATGTTGGTGCCATCTGGGTTGTCGTTCGAACGGACGGCTGCTGGCAAGCGGCACACAAGACCAGGCTAACCGATACCGTCAGCAGAAAGACTCGGCGTTTCATCTTTCGTTGTCCTATTGTTGGTCGGTCGTCTTGAAAGCGTTTAATTTATTTTGAATCGCTGTAGGTCTGAGGAACAATCGATTCGTCGGCTCAACACCCTCTTCACAAACCTTTCCACCGGGTTGAGTTGTGGGTGCAGCACCCTCAGGCGTTATCTGCAACCGTCCCATGAGTTGAGACTCGCGGATTTCCTTTGGCATAAGGATCAGCATATCCCGTTCATTTTCGGAAAGAGATCTCGCCTTTTCGATCGTGTCGATAATCCTGGGCGTCAGAACAAGAAGCAATTCCGATTGACTATCGTCTTCGACAATGCTCTTGAAAAACAGGCCTAGGATAGGAATATCGCCCAGGAAAGGCACTTTCACTTCGCGATGATCCTTTCGTGTGGTGATCAACCCACCGATGACAACCGTTTCACCGTCCTTGATGGTAACTTCGGTCTTAATGATATTGTTATTGATGATAGGCGCGTTGAGGCCCGAAGAAATCTGAACGGTGGACGAACTGATGGAGGAGACTTCCGGAGCGACTTCCATGTTGACGTAACCGTCAGGATTGATATGTGGGGTGACCTTCAGAATCACACCGGTTTCTTCATATGAGAAACTGGTCGTGATATTTCCTGTGTCGGAAGCAATGTTTGCAGCATTCGGCACGGGAACATTACTTCCGATCTGCATACTGGCTTCCGCATTGTCGCGTGCCATGATCTGCGGCCTGGAGAGGACCTGCAGTTTTCCATCGGAATCTAATGCCCGAAGGAGGAGATTGAAATCTTCGCCGTGCAGCGAGAAGACAAAACCGCCATTGGCCGAGGAACCTGCAGCACCAACGTCGGTTCCAACGACGACATCATGTCCCGGGCCGATGCCCGGGGCGGTCTGGCCCTTGGTAAAGGCAAGATCCTGACCGACGGCCTCGAAGCCCCACTCTATTTTATCGTCAATTGCAACCTGGATAATGACGGCCTGGATCATGACCTGGGAGGGCGCTTCATCGAGTTCCTCAATGATCTTTCGCATATCCGCGAAATATCTAGGCGAGGCCTGGAGGATGACTTTTCTGGAATCTTCGTCGGAGACAATATTGACCTGCTGTTCGAGGACCCGTTCCGGGGCTACGCCCTCCTTGCCGTAAACATCCTGGAGAAGTTTCATTCTGTTATCGACGAGTGTCGAGACGGCCTTCTGAATGGTTTCGGCTTTGGCGTTTTTCAGTGCAATCACTTCGGTCTGCAACTGTTCGATGGCCTTGGCATCGAGTTTTTTGATCACATCGGCCACCATGTTGATATACGTGGCAGTTCCGCTGACAACAAGGGAGTTTGTGCGTGTATCGGCAGTGACGGCGAGGGTTTCCTTTTCCAGTTTGGAAATGCCCTGTTCAGTACCGGCACCTGCACAGCCCGTCGTGCCTACACCTGGAGCAATTGCCTGGGCTGCGCCTGCGGCAGTAGCGCCCAATAATTGGCCGCCGGCACCATATGTACCGAAATATTGATTCTGAGCACTTTTGCCGATACCGAAAAGTTCATCGAGGAGTTTTTTCATTTGTGCAGCGTCGGCATTTTCAAGTGCAATGACTCGCATTTCGACCTGTGGCGCGACTTCATCGATGCGTTTAGCGAGCGACTCGATGATTCCGATGATATCTTCTGGAGCCAGGGCGATCAGGAGATTGGTGGTTTTATCGCCATACATATATACCTGATCCTTCATGGCCTGCTGGATGAGAGTTTTACCTTCAGGTGTTTTCCGAATAAACTCTAGGATTACCGCCTGTTTCAGGCCGCTCTGCTCGCTTGATGGATTGAGTATCTTCATGATCGAGGTTGCAAGCTGATCAGCATCGGCGGCACGCAGGGGAATAACGGCTATGCGCATTTTTCGGGTGATCTCGACGGTGTCGAGCTGAGTGACGATTTTTTTCAAGTCGGCGAGCATTCCCATTGAAGAAGAGACGATCAGGCTGTTGCTTCTCGGATCAGGAACGATGACCGGAGCGGTTGGCGGATAGGCGGGCTGAACCTCACCTGGCGGCGCTTTGTAATTGGCTCGTTCCTTGAAGAATTTGGCGAGCATTTCCGCCGCCTCTTTTGCATCGAGATTTTTGAGAGCGATGATCACGGGTTCTGTGGCCGGCTGAGGCGCAACGTCGAGTTGTTTGATTATGGTCTTGAGGCTTTCAAACTCGTCTGGGGCAGCACTGATAACGAGTACACCGATTCGTTCATCGGCTCGAATAATCGCTTTGGCCCTGCTTGACACCTTTCCGGCACCCAATTCACGTGCGCGACTGACCCTGGCGTCGACCACTTCCTGAAGGAGTTGGGCGGTTTTGACTACGTTTGCGTTGCGGAGGCCGATAGTTTTGATGGGGAAGAGTGCGACTGCTTTTTCCTGGTCCAACTGTCCGATGAGAACTTCGACCAAGGCGAGGCTTTCCTCGTGACCGCTTGCTATCAGTGCATTGCTCGCAGCATCGGCGGAAAGGACTACGCGGTAAGTAATTGCTTTTCCGGTGGTGTTTTCCGGCAGACCGCCACCGGCACCGGTTCGCGGTGAGGACGGCAACTTGGTCAGATCATCGCTCTTGGAGAAAAGATCGTCGAGTGTCTTTTTGGCATCGGTCGCGTCGGCATATTTCAGAGGGAAAATGCGAACTTTGAGGTCTTCCGCCAGCGGCACCTTGTCGAGCATGGTAACGATTTTTTTCAGGACACGGATGTTGTCTGGATTCGACAGCAAGAGAATTGATTGGGAATCCTTGTCGGCGATATAGCGGATCGGCTTATCGACGTCGAGGGTCATTTTTTCACCCGTCCGGTCTGCGGCAAGCTGCAAACGATTTAGAAATTCCTTTGCGGCTCCCTGCTGTTTTTCGGAAGGATTGACCAGTCCGTCGAGGACTTTCGTCATCTGGTCGGCACTTGCCCGCTGGAGTCTGACGATTTCCAGATCGACGGTAGCAAAGGACGGAACGGTATCGAGAGTCGTAATCAGTTTGTTAATCTGATCGAGATAGGTCTGTGGGGCAGTGACAATGACCGTATTGGTTCGATCGTCAGCGGTAATGGTATAAGGCGCCTGGGCGATTCCCCTCGCAGTGAGTATCTGCTGGAGCATGGCTTGAATCTGCGGAACCAACTGCGAAGCCCGAGCGTTTTTGAGGGTAAATACGCGTATTTCCATTTGCTGTGTCGGCTGAACGGCATCGAGCTGCGTGACGACGGTATCGATTTCCTGGATCATTTCCGGGGCGGCAGAAACGATAAGGGAATTGGTGGTGAGGTCCGGAGTAATACTCAGGGGCGGATATCCTCGCGGCTGAGGACGAGAAGCGAAGAGTCTGCCGATGACATCTGCGAGATCCTGCGCCCTTGCATTTTTGAGTTTGAAAATCTGGACCTGTGCCCGCGGTCTGGTCTGATCGAGCAGATTCATTAATTGCTGGATGATCTGATAGTCCTGATCCGAGGCGTCCACGATAAGTGCGTTCTGTTCTGGAACGGCAGTAATCTGGACGTTACCCTTGATCTGGCTTGCCAAGGTTTGCAGTTCCTGTGCGGTCGCCGCAGTCGGAGGTGTGCCCGCTCCTGCTTGTGCTCCTGCGCCTGGGGGTGGACCAACATGAGGAGCAGCTGCGGGCAAGGTTGCTGGAGCTGGCGGAGTTTTTGGAATTGCAGGCACGGTGACGGAGGGCGAAACGATTGACTTTGGAAAACGTTCGGGAGTCGCTGGCGGAGGCGGGGAAACCGCAGCCGGCTTGGTCGTTGTATTGGCGGCTGTTCGGCGGTTAGCCTCGATCAATTGTTTTAAGAGCGACATTGGAATTGCCGGTCTGGTGGTTGTATTTGGCGTGGTAACGGATGGCGGCAGGTGCGCAGGCTGTTTCGGCGGAATGGTCTGTGCGACTTCCAGGGCGAAGATCATCGCCGCGGCCCGATCGCGCCAGTTGCCGGAATCGTTTTTCATCGGCCAACGATCTCCTCGCGAGCCGCCTGGAGGCAGCAATTGATCGAGGATTTGCTTTGCCTGATTGGGGTCCATATTTTTCAAAGGCAAAATGAAGATTCGGCGAGCGCCTGAGGGTCGCGTGGATTCGATTTTATCGACCAGTTTTTTGACCTGTTCATACTGGCGGTTGCTACCGGCGATAATAAGACTGTTGGTTCTTCGATCGAAGGAGATAGCGACGGCTTCGGACGGCAAGCCCTGACGTCTGAAGGTTCGCTGGGTCTGCTGGAGCAATTCGGAGATCGTAGGAGCGAGCTGTTCTGCGGAGGCGGTAGTGAGAGGAATGAGATGAATATCCATTCCCGCGGACTCCGGCTGGTCCAGGGCCTTGATCAATTCTTCGATTTTTTCACAGTCGGATTTACTTGCGGAAACGATCACGCTGTTTGTTGTGGTATCGAAGGAGACATTCATTTGGGTTCGTCCGCGAGCGGCTGCCATGGCGGTCGCCTGGCCGGGCTGAACCGCAGTGACGGCACCTGTCGAACCTGAAGCTCTAAAGATATCTGTAATATTTTTGGCGACCGCATCTGCACGAGCGTAGGTCAGTTTGAAGATTCGAATTTTGCTGACATCGCTTTTGTCGAGCTGCTCGATGAACTCTTCGACGGTCTGGAAATCTCTCGGATCGGCGCGAACGACGACCGAATTGAGAGAATCAACGGGAATCGCGCGGATGCGTCGAGCCGAGACCACCGGTTGGGCCTGTACCTGTTGTCTGCGAGTGGGTCGCTGCTGCTGATCAGCCTGTGGAGTCGGGGGCTGAGACTGAGGTCGCTGCTGAGCCTGTGGAGAGACTGCCGCCTGCGCGGTGATATCATTGAAAAGACTTTCCAGGTTGGCAGCGACGTCCACCGGGTTGGCGAATTTCAAGACATAGGTTTTGAACTGGACATCGTCTTTAACATCGGTAGTAAGGGTTTCGATGGCCTTATCAACTTCTGCGATTTCCCTCGGCCGGCCCCGAATGATCAGTGTATTGTTGGCCTTATCGACACCGATGGTCACAACTGCAGGAGCTGGGGCGGAAGTCGTAGGACGTCCCGGCACGACTTCGGTCATCAGATTTTCCAGTCCTCTGGCCTTATCCGTCGTACTGACATCGATCATTCGAACTTTGGTTCCCGAAGTCTGTGGAACGATGACGACGAGCATTTGTGCGAGGCGTTCGGCGGAGATTTTCTGGATGGGTCTGACGGCCAGGATTTCCGGGACCTGCTGCGACATCTTGTCGATTTCTTCTGCGAGCTGACGAACACGTTCGATCTGCTTAGGCTGACCTGTGACAATCAGATAGTTACCTGCATCGGAATAATCGATGGAAGGCGTACTTCCCGCAGGACCTTTTGTACCGATCATTGATTGGATTTGCAGGGCGGCATCTGAGGCAGAGGCGGTTTTGAGAGTAATGAAGGCGATATTGTTGGAAACCATTTCTGCCGGTTCCGCGTGATCTGTCGTTGCGATGAGTTGTTTGATGGAGTCGATATTACCGCCTCCGCCGCTGATGAAAAGCGTGTTGGACCAGGGTTCAGAGACCACCTTGAGAGTCGGGTCTTTTGCGGCATAGAGGTCAATGATCATTTTGGCCAGATCGTCGGATTGAGCATAAGTGAGTTTGAAGGTTCTGATCTCTGTGGAGGATTGGGTCTGGAGGTCGAGTTGATTGATGAGTTTGGCTGCATCTTCCACTGCGTCTTTATATCCGCTGAGAAGGATGCTTCCGGCCTGAAGGTTTGGTGACAATTCGACGCGAGGTTCGCCGGTTGGCATTCTTATTGCACCAAAGGCACCACGCACGACAGCTGCGATCTGGTCTGGGTTGGCAAATTTGAGACGAACGATTTTCGTCGTCCTGCTGTCAACCAGCCCTGTTTTCATTTGATCGATAATTTTTTCGATCCGTTCGAATTTTTCCTTTGGGGCGGCCACGATGAGGGTCTTGGCGACTGGATCGGCGCCGAAGGTGACGTTCGGCTGCTTGTTGAACATGGCCTGAAGCGTGGGCACCAGCCGATTCAGATCAATATTTTCGAGCCGATAGGTTCGAACATTCGGAACAGCCGTTCCCTTGGCGGCGGATTCATCGAGTTGTTCGATGAGCGACTTGATTTCGTCCAGTTCGGTTCCTGTGGCCCAGGTGATGATGGAATTGCTGAGGACGTCAGCCGTGGCTGGTGGTTCGCGTCGTGCTGTTCGGTAGAATGGATTGAGGACATCTCGGACAATGTCTTCCGCACGGGCCGACTTGAGGGCGATGATTTTGGCTTTGGCGGTGGTGGTTGGTTTGTCGAGAAGCTTGACGAGCTGTTCTGCCTGTTCGACAAGAGCCCTGGACCCTGCGAGTATTATAGATCGCGTAGCTTCATCACTTCGGACGGCCAGGACCATTCCTCCCCGCCGGCCCTGCGCGCCGGACCGATCGATGCGCTGGCGAATACTTTCGTTGAGGACCATTTCGATGGTCTGCACCGAACCGTGCTGGATCGGAATTCTGAGTGCGGCAATGTTACCCGTCTCTTCCTGGACATCGAGTTTTTCAATCATTCCTGCGATCTGATCGATCAGCCCCGAACTGGCCCGGACCGCCAGGATACCGTTCATGTCGTCTGCTGCAATTTGAATGCTGACTTCGCCGGAACGAATCATCGTGGGTCTCGGCCCGCCCGCCCCCGTCTCTATTCCACCGCCGGGGATGACACCGCCGGTGGGGAGCATGCTGCGGATGATTCGTTCGAGAGTTGAAGGCGTAACGAATTTTGGGCGGAAGATTTTAAAGGCAAGGCCGAGGTCTGTCGTTTTTAGTTCGGTGTCGAGTTTTTTGGCGAGGGCGATAATTTTTCTCACACGGTCTGCCAGTCCGACGACCTGGATTTGATTTGTCGTTTTCCATGCGGCGAGTTTGACTTCGTTGACGGGCAGTGCTTCTGCCAGAAGGCTGGTGACTTCTTCCGCCGAAAGATTATTGACTTTGAAGAACACTCTTACAACCTGATTGGGCGGGACGTCGGCTTGGAGGAACGTATCTGCACCAATGAAGTCGATGCTGTTGTCGCGCAGGACGTCGGGGAATTTTGCGATTCGGAGATGGTCGTCGGTACGAACGAGAACGACACCTTTTTCCTGCAGGAGGAGATTCAATTCTTCCATAGCTTCATTGACGGTCATTTTTTTCCGGCTGAAGTAGGTCAATGTGCCTGGTACATTTCGATCGCCCAGGATTGGCAGACCCGTGACGCGTTCGACGAAATCGAAGATGGTGGAATAGGGCGCGTTATTGAAACTGAACTGGATTCCCCGTTGACCTGCGGGTAGAGTTGTGAGCGGAAGTGAAGGTTGTTCCTGCGTTGCTGCGGGCTGGGTAGCATTCCGAGGCATTTCTGCAGGAAGCGTCGTCTGGTGCGCGTCTGGACGCCGACCACGAGCGCGAAGGATTTTTCTTAATTCCTCGATGCTGGGCGGCGGCAGGGACGGCTGCGTTACGGCTGGTGCTGTAGTCGCCGTTTTTTTTGCCAAACCGACGCTGGGAAGAATCCCTTCCACCATCAGGCCGATCAATCCTGTTAAAACCAAAACCCGTTTAACTGTCATGGATACACTCCCATGCAAACGCACCTGCGAATTTTACAAGAGGTTTCATACTTTTGTAATCCAAGTTCTGTAGGTCATCAGAATTCTTTCGTCACAGTATGAACCCTGCTTAAATCATTTTGCTGTTCTATATATTGTCTACATAACTTGGCGATTTGCCAGCAAATTATGCGTTTTCAATGAACACGATGCCAGGCGTCGAAGGCCTGATACAGCTCGGGTATCGCCTGCTCAGTCAGAGGAGCGGCCTGATCGATGTTTTTACCGATCTCCACAAAGACATTTTTCCCCGTGGCATCACGCAAAACGATACCCAAAGGATGCACAAACTCCAGTTGCATCGTATTTTGCAAACGATCTCCTATCTTATACCACTGGGCCCCAGAATGGTTGCGGATATAGGCACCACTTTCCTTTCCCACGACTATTGTTGCAACAATGTCGCCCGGTCGGCCTGGACCACCTGCCTGGGGCTGGGATATGGAGGTCGGCGGCGTGAATGACGGCTGACGTTCCGGCTGACGGGTTACGAGGGGACGTTCGACCGGAGGAGCATAGGGTTTAAAGATGTTTTTATCGGAAATGAGGGCGTACTGGATATCCTGTGTTGTTTTTGGTGCCGGCTGAGTCGCAGTGATAATCGGCGGTGATTTTTCGGTGGGGGCGATTTTCATTTGCGGTTCTGCCAGGACGATCGATTCGATCCAGCAGTTGCTGATTGTCAGCATGTCGCTTTTTGGTTCAGGATGGAGGGTAAAGCCGGTGATTTTTACGACGTATGGCTCCTGCTGGACCATCTCGAGGAAGTGAACGAGCTGTTTGATCGTACCCTTGGCAGAGAGGGTAATGGCGACGGGCGTATAGAGTTCGATGCCGCCGATTTTTTTCAGGCTCAGAGGAACGGGCTTGACCGAGACGTCCTTGAGTCCGGCAGTGTTGATCAGTGTGGTAATTCTGGCGCTAAGGATCAGGAAGGCCTTGTTCGGATCGTTGCCGAGCGTACGATTTCCAATCGACCGCCATTGTCGAACCAGACGGTTTTTCGCTTCGAGTTTCCTTTCGACTTTTTCCTTTGCGACAAGAGCGGCGCGGATATTTTCATCGGCCTGTCGAATGGGATCGAGAAAAAAAGTCCGGACCAGATATTGTCCGATCACCAATACCAGGAATGCACCGACTACAATTGCCAAAGTTTTTTCACGTTTATTCATCGGGTCAACACCGCCTCGGTAGAATTTCCATTATGTTTCGATTCCATTCTCGATTTGATCTTCTCCACTATCCGCTTTGGACGACCGTTTTCCACAAGGTTAGTCTGCGGTGGAGCGGGCTTCGGCTGAGCATTGTTCGGCTCGGGGGTTATCTCTTTTTTAGCGGAAGCCTGTTTGAGAACCGACAAGTTGAGTTTGAAACTTTCGGGGTATTTGTCCGCCCGTTCCATAGTTACCTGCTGGCCCGGAGTGACCTTGTATCGGCCACTGTCGGCCAGTTTTTGCGCCAACTGATCGACGGTTCGCCGCGAATCGGCTTGACCCTGGATAGCAATTTCCGCCCGGCTGGTGTCGTTGGTACTCTCGGCCATGTAGGTATGAGTCAGATAGACCTGTGAGGTCGGCAGAAGAATTTTCGACAACGAAGACAACTGGTCCAGCCAGTTGACCGTCCGGTCGGACCATTTGTTAATCTGTTCGACCTGTGTATTGAATTTTTTGAATTCGGCCTCTTTTGCCTTGAGGGTTGAGATGGTCTTGTTGAGATTTTCCAAGTTTTTTTTCTTTCCGGAAACGACGCTCTGGGTAAAGATAAACGCCAGGATAAGGACAGCCGCCAGGGCAGCAATTCCCAGTTGGATCTGTCGAGTTCGCACGGCCTGGGGGTCCACAGCCCGTTTTGGAAAGAGGAAATCGACCTGAGCAATTCTCGGCTGGAACTGTGCCATCGCCATACCGAATACGGAAGCGAAAGCGGCGGAGGATTCCGGGGCATGGTTTTCGGATTCGGGGAGTTCGTAAACCCGTCCGGTCAGATTCAAAAGAGCAGTTGCCCTATCCAGGAATTTCTTTTCCCAGCCGGTGGTTCCGGTAACGATTAATTTTTTTGGTCGGGAATCGGAACCGGCCAAGAGATATACCTGAGCCTGAAGCGTTCGCTTGATTTGCAAAATAGCGTTTTCAAGAAACGGCTCGGACAGCGGGGTTGTTCGAGTCTGGTCCTCGCTCAATCCCGCACTTCGCGAAAAGATGATTCCGCCCGTTTCGGAGAAGATATCAATTTCCATTCCGTGTAGGGTCAATTCGACAAAGAGGGTTGCGCCGCCCTTGAGAAAGCCGCTGTGCTGGACGGCCAGGAAGTTGGCATGTGGTCGCAGTCCGATTCGCCGGATTTTGATACCCACGACTCGTGCGACATGTTGGAGAAAATCGATATATTCGGTTCGGACCGCTGCGGCAACGACACCGATGACCTGACCGGCATCGTTTCGCTCAGAGATTCTGTAATCAACGGTCGATTCTTCGATTGCAAAAGGCAGTTCCTGTGCGAGCTGGAATCGGACGAGATTGGCCACTTCGTCTTCGGGACTGGCGGGGATGGTCAACTGGTGAAGGAAGGCTCGCTCTCGTCCGACGGCAAGGACCAGTCCTGATGCCCGGATTTGGTTTTTGGCCAGAATCTGTTTGATGAACGTTCCCAGACTCTGGGCGTCATCGAGCTGGATGGCCGGATCGATCGGTTCTATTGCGGCGCGGAGCACTTTTATCTCGCCGCTGCGTTCCTTCATGAAACTGAGCAGGCGAAGATGATTTGAGTCCCAATCTACAGCTACGAGGTTATTGTTTAACAGCAAGTTTCGTTTCTCCAAAATCTGCAACATTATATGCCCGGCCCAAGCCGGTTAAATCTCTCCAGTAAATATATTGTACGCGTGGGAGTCGTAATTCCAATACGGCCTGTATTCTGGCCTGCACCGGCTGGTTGTCGTGGTATCCTACCGATTCGACCGTGAACTGGTAGGATCTCGCCGTCAGCAGGTATGCGACCTGTTTGAATTTTTCCGGGGTGAGGACACCCTGCGTGACGAGCCAGGCGATGTTTTTGGACATTTGTGTGTCGAGTTTGGACCGCGTTGCAATGATGGTATCGATTTCGGCATCGGTCAGTTTTTTGATGGTCTGGAGGACGGTTTTTGGGGCAGTATTGACGTTGATCCTTCCGTAGGCGAAACCGTCGGAACTGATGTGATATCCCGTGGTCGTATAATCCATGAGCGAGGCGATGTCATCGAGCGTCACGGGCGATTTGAGTTCATTTCCGTTTTTATCCTTGAAGGTGCCTTCGAGGAGGCTTGCGGGCGACTCGCCGAAATCGACTGAATTATTTTTGGCCTGGATAATAAAATCGAGTACTTCCTTTCGGAGATGTTTTTCCAACATCTGTTTAATGACCAGATCGGGCCAATCCTTGATATTGATTCTCGGGGAATAAGGATCGCTGTCGGAGACTTCCGGCTCGCGGCTGTAGACTGTGATGTAGGGATACAAGCCGCGGTCCAGGACGCCATCTGCGTTGTCGATGGGCAGAGAAGCCTTGCCGTCATTCTCGTTGGGGTCGAGAATTCCGTTTCGATTCATATCTTCGCCGAACAATTCTTTTCCGCTGAAACCTTTCACGAGCAGCAACTCCTCGACGGTATCGAAGGGTGCCTTTTTGCAATGATACGGCTGATGGAGCGACATGTAATAATCATCTTTTGCCCCGCTCTGGTTTGGGGTACCTCCACGCCAGTTGATAATGGATGCCGCCATTTCGGGGGTAACCCCCGGCAGGCGCGAAAGCTGATCTTCACTGGCGACATTGATATTGACTTTTCCCGCCTCGTCGGTCAACCCGTAACGAACCGTATCCTGACTGTCAAGATTATACCCGACAAGCGTGTATCGCCACGAGTTCTTTTTTTCATCCGTGATGGTCTTTTCCTGGTCGAGAGGCTGGTTGGCAAAGAGGCTCTGGTTATCGTACCAGTACTGGTTTTCTTCGAATTTCTGACGAAGAAGCAGTGCGGCGGTTTCGATTCCGCTGACCGCACAGTTCCTCGCCTGTTCCATCGTAGTCTGGGACTTCAGGGCCACTGCATCGGAACGGGTAGAAAGGCTGAAGCCTACCGCCAGCATGCCCAGGAGCATGAAGATGATCAGAACTATGGGTAGAATGATTCCGCGGGCGACGGCTCGTTGCCGAAACGTTTTTATTTCATTTATCCCAGCAGGATTTTTCATGATATTTATTCTTCCTCTTTCTGTTCGGCGTATCGTGCCTTGAGGTCGTCGGCCAGGATCAGCGAGACCATCAGAGTATAGCGGTCGTCGTGCCAGGGACGATCATCCATCGAAAGAAGACTTTCCTGCTGGAATTCTTCTTCTGTCACGGGGGAAAACCCGATTGTGACCTTTACCGCCCTTGGCAGTGCGTCACGTTCTATCGGATGCCAGCGAGTCAACCATTGTTTTCCGTCATGGTAATCGAAACGGATGTACTTGATGCGATCTGTGAGGATGAGCTGCTGAAGAATCGGCTGCTGCGACATCGCCTTATTGTCGCCGAGGTCGAAATGGGTTTTGAATTTATCTGCTTCTTCCTGTGCATTTTGGATATCTTCCTGCGTAAGCTCTTCGACCGATTTTTCCTCTATCATCGGCGTCAAGAGACATCGCAGTTCGTCGCGTTCGAATCCCAGGATGATGTTCGGGTCATTCTCATCGCGGCCCAGATAATACTGGACGCTGCGAAGATCGTGCTCGACGGGTCGGCCCTTGTCGAAAATGTCCGTTGGGAAAAAAACCAGTTTCGAGGGCAGCGTGGTGGTGAGAAAAGTGATCTTGTCGGGTTCGCCGACCATGACGGCGGAGAATCTGGAGCCGGCGGAAGTGACGGCCTTTAATTCGGATGCGATCTTAAACAGGATCACCCTCGCCAATTGGGTATCCTGGAGTTTTTCACGTCCTGCGGCAGTCAGGCGGACCGAATAGCCATAAAACGCATAGACCGCGCCGAGTATCATGATGATGATCGTCAGCGCCAGCATGGTTTCCAGCAATGTAAACGAACGTAATTTTTTCATTTTCTTTGGTTCGCCAATTTCTGCAACAATTCCTGCATTCTTTTTATGGCCTGATCGCGTGTCATTGTCGGATCGTTTGAGGACTGGTCGGAAGTGGTTTCACCGGGTTTTTGTCCGCGATCGGCAAGGCCTGGCTGGGTAGTCGGCTGATTCTGCTCGCCCGGTTTAGTCGTCTGTTTGTCGTCTTTGTCGTGCTTGGAGTCCGCTGAGGCG
>CAYMXC010000022.1:0-15544 GCA_964394135.1 uncultured Phycisphaerae bacterium | reverse complement strand
ACCAGTCGGGAGGCAGGTAAGGGTGCGTAGGATAGTGACTTTTGGAAGGTGCCAGATATTGGCCGATAGTGACAAGCTGGCAGCCGGCGTCGGCCAGATCTTTCAAACTCTGCCGAATTTGTTCGTCAGTCTCCCCAAGGCCGACCATCAGACCGGATTTTATATAAATATTGGAAAAATGCGACCGCATGTAGGACAAAACCGCCAACGACCGGTTGTAGTCTGCCTGGGGACGAATCTGTGCCGATAACTCGCGGACGGTTTCAAGGTTGTGATTGAAAATGGTCGGAGCCGCCCCACCGACAGTATCGAGACAATCGGGACGAGCGTGAAAATCGGGGGTGAGAACCTCAATCGCGGCGCCTGGCAGGGCGGTTTGAACCTCGCGAATGGTCCGGGCAAAATGCTCCGCTCCTTCGTCGGGCAAATCATCGCGAGTGACTGAAGTAATAACTACGTGACGAAGATTCATCTCTTTGGCTGCTTGTGCCACCCGGGTGGGTTCATCGAGTTCCAGCGGCTGAGGCTTGCCCTTGGAAACAGCACAGAACTTGCAGTTCCTGCAGCAGACATCGCCGAGGATCATAAACGTGGCTGTGCCCGCGGACCAGCACTGGCCAAGGTTGGGACACTGAGCGGATCGGCAGACGGTATGCAGATGCAAATCACGCAGCAGGTGATCCACATGTTGGTAATCCCGGCCATGAGGCAAAGGACGTTTGAGCCACTCTGGTAATCGTCGGACGGTTTTGTTATCATTCTCATTTTTAGTCATTCTATATATGGTATGCAAAAATGCAGGACACGTCAAAACAAGTTTGTACTAATCCCGAGCGGTCATGGACGATCCTGACCGCCGTCAACGCAGGCCTTTTTCTCGTCTGGCTGTATGTAGGTGGATATCGATGGGAAGGCTATCCGTGCTACGTTTGGCCGGTGAGCGTGTGGGTTCGACTGGGATATTTCCTAGTACTACTGGGAGCGGTAATTTATTTCTGCCGGCTGTTGTGGAATGTCGTGGTCGAACCGGACCGATTTACAAACCCGGCGATCGTCATGGGGCTGACCAATTTTTTCCTCCTGCGCATCATACTGGGCAGCGCTCTGCCGCTTCTGGGCGATGAAGCGTACCACTGGCTGTGGCCGATCCGTTTGGACTGGGCGTATTACGATCATCCGGGCCTGCTGGGCTGGCTGGGCTATCCGTTCAGCCTGATCAGCCGATCGGTAATGTCCGCACGGATGGGACCGATTTTAATGGGCACAGGTTCGGCGATTCTGATGTGGTATTTCGCCCGCTGGCTAACGGGAAAACGGTCAGTGGCCAACGTATGTCTGGCCGGTTTGATGATGCTGCCGATCGGCTTGATCTGCACGGTGATTCTGTTCACCGACAGTCCGCTGGGGCTCCTCTGGCCGGCCAGCGCATGGGTCATGCTGATCGCTCTGGAAAAAAATCGTCTGCGGTGGTGGCTGCTGCTGGGACTGCTCCTCGGATTAGGCATCAATTGCAAATTCCTGACCTTCGTGTTGATCGGAATGATGGGCTTGTACCTGCTGATCGATCGGCGGGGTCGACGCGCCCTGCTGACGGCCGGCCCATACTTCGCGATCGTATTGGCGATGGCGCTCTCGGCGCCGGTGATAATCTGGAACGCCTTGCACCAGTGGCAGACGTTCGTTTTCAACTTTGTGACCCGACCGGCGCATATGAAATTTTCGCCGTATGGAGTGTGGATATTCGCGGGCCAGGAAATGCTGCTGCTGGGACCGGTCCTGCTGGTATGGAGCGTGTTTTTCCCGGCTGTGTGGGGTTGGAAGGCGATGCGGGCTGGCCGACTTCCGGCGGTACTGGTAGTCATGACGGGTTATGCGCCTTTGCTGCTGTACATCCTGATGAAGCCATTCTCGACCGTGGGAGCGGGCTGGACGGCTCCGCTGCTGCCGCTGCTGCTGCTGATCCTCGCGTGGTCGGCGTCGGAAAGTGAACAGGGCCAAAAGTGGCTTCGAGCCGGCCTGAAAGTCGGGGCGATCACGACCTGCCTGGTTTTCGCCGGCCTGATCGGACAATTCTTCCTTGGACCCGATGCCATGCGAGCGATGGGAAGCAGAATCGTACCGGAAAAAAAAATGAAACAATATCTAACATGGTACTTCGGCTGGTATCCACTAGGCCAGGAATTGAATCAGCTTTACCGACAGTGCAATCAAAATCACCCTACGTTCATCATGACACGAACGTATATGTATGCCTCCCAGTTGACGCAATACAGCCGAGCGATACCACTGGTCTTCAGCATCGGCAACGACTCGATGTATGGCCGATGTTTCGATTACTGGAACGAGCCGGAAAAAAACAAAACCGCGGATTGCATTTATGTGTCGGACCACAACCCCTCGCAACGGGTGATGGCACCGCTTCAAGATGCCTTCGGCTCGGTGCAGAAATTGTCGCCAGCCCAGAGATCTTCACAACACTGGATATCGGATTTCTTCCAACTGTACTACTGCCGAAATCCAAAACGTTTTCCGCAGATTATGAATCTGGCGAAAGACACAAAAACCGACGCCTCAAAATTGACACCCAAGGGTCAGCCGTAAACTTCCGCTCGCATGGTGCGCTCTATTTGACCTCGGCCCCGCGATTGACTTTTTCTCCGTCGTCGGTCCGAAACGGACTGGCAGGCACGCCGACTCCATTGTACAAATTGCAGAAGCGATGAAGACAGAATTTTCCATTTCGATTGGGATAACGATCGCATCTCTCAATCGCGTCCGCTTAAATACCTTTAACAACCTCTAAAAAGCACTGACAGGTTGTCCGCCTTCCCTGATAGATTCGTGGGCTAAAAGACCGACGCGAATGGCTTCAAGACCAGCTTCGACCCCTGCCAGCGGTTGCGTGCGATTATCCATGCAATTGGCCAGATCCAGAATCAGCCGCGGGTCGCCGCCGCCGTGACCACCGTCACGACCCCCAGGAATATATTCCATGTAATCCTTCTGCAGTGCACTATGGCGAATATTTACAAAAAGCTTGCCCTCGGCATCGTCCAGTTTGAGTTTTCCCTTCGTGCCGATGAAGATGTATTCCCGGTTGTCGTCGGGAGTATAATGGCATTCGTTGTAGGACGCCTTGATGCCGTTGTCGTATTGCAGAAGGACAAGATGATTGTCCAGACAGTCCACCTCCCGACGATAGGCGCACCGAATACGGGGCCGGTTGCTTTCGGGCATAAACTCCGGACAGCTGTAATGTTCAGAACAGTCGGTACAGTTCAGATCGTTGGGCTTGTCGCCTCCGAACATGTCCTGAGAGCCCAGCGCTGTGATATACTTGGCCCGGCTGGAAGCAAACCAGTTGATAATATCGAAATCGTGACTGCCCTTCTGAAGCAGTAGTCCGCCCGTGTTCGCAAACGTCGCATGCCAGTCATGAAAATACCAGTTCGAACCGCTGGCCACGGAGTGCAGCACCCACATGGTGGTGAGCTGGCCGATCGTACCCTGCTGGATCATCTCCTTGGCTCGGGCAAAAAGTGGCGCGTAACGAAGAACAAAACCCACTCCGACAACCCGCTTGTTTTTTTTCATGGCGTTCAGAACCTGCTGCCCGCCCTCATAACTGATCGCAACAGGCTTCTCCAAAAGCAAATCCTTGCCCGCATTCATACAGTCAATCGCCTGCTGCTGGTGGGCAAAATCGGGAGAAGCAATAATAACCATGTCAAACCGCCCCCAGTTCAGCATCGCCTTATAATCGGAAAATTCTTCCAACTCCGTCTGCTTCAACTCCTGTTTCGCCTTGCTACGATTCTCCTGTGAAGGATCGGCCAAAGCTACGATCTGAAATCGACCCGTTTCCTTGGCTGTGGCCGCCAAATGGATGCCTCTGCAGCCGCAGCCGATCAGAGCAGCTTGATAGATTTTCAAATTCTTCCGTTCATCCGACATGTATTGCTCCAGATCCTTCAGAAAAAAAGAAAAATAAAAAACAATATCCACCGGCACGGCTATATTAGAAACCAAACTGCCCGGTACGGATATTGATCAATAAATTCGTCGCCTGTAAGTTTCGTATTACACGCCTATCTTTTTCTTCCGCGCCTCGCGCGATTTCGCCTTGACTCGTGCCTGGGCCTTGCGATGTTTCTTGTTGGCAACCCGTTTTTTCTTATTCATGCATGACTCCAATTACAAAAACCTTTGTTTATACCAAACCTTTTATTGTAATCATTACGCAACTAACTGCAAGCCCCCAGACTTGAAAATTGACCCGTCTAAAAACTTGACAGGACACTCCGGACCGGGTCAGATGATAAACAATGACAATAAGAATATTCCGAAAAGGAATGAATAATGTCTGATCCGATGATTTTTGACTGCTGGACAGCGTACGGTCCGAGACCCAACAAGGACGTGGAAGAACGATGGACCTTGAATCATCTGCTGGCCGATCTGGACTTTTATGGTATCGCCGGCGCACTGGTACGCCACGAGCAGGCGTATTACGACGACCCCATGCAGGCCAATCGACGCCTCTTACACGAAATTCGCGATCAGCGCCATCGACTCTTTCCCTGCTGGACGGTTCTGCCACATCAGGCGGGAGATTTTCCAACACCAGGCAATCTGATCAAAATGATGATTGACGAAAACGTGCGGGCCGTCTGCATGTATCCCGCTCATAACGGTTTTCCAATTCATCAACAAATCCTTGGTCCTCTGGCCGAGGTGTTCAATGCCCGCAAAACGCCTGTCCTCACTACAATCACTGATTTAAATACGTCCTACGAATCCGCCGTAACCTTCTGCAATCTTTTCCGAGATTGTCCGGTCATCCTAGGCCAAGCCTCCTGGTCTAATTGGCGGCTGATGATGGCAATCATGGACGCATGCCCCAACGCCCGAATGGAATGCCACCTGTTCCAGGCCAATCGCGCCGTCGAATACCTCGCCCAGCGATATGGAAATCATCGCGTCCTGTTCGGCTCGGGCCTGCTGATCCACAGCGCAGGAGCCGCACGAGGATTCATCGATTGGTCACTCCTGGATGAAAATTCGATCAGCCGATTTGCCGGGCAAAACCTGATAGACTTGCTTGGCCAGGGTCCAAAGTCCACTCCGCCAATACCAGCCGACGCAGACCAGATCATGATCGAAGCCCGAGCCGGCAAACCTGTTTCCACAGCCGTCATAGATGCCCATTGCCATGTTCTCGATCACGGTGTCAACGGCGGCGGCGTAATGTATGTAATGATCAACGGCGACCTGCCCCATATGCTGGAACTGACCCGCCGCAGCGGAATCGACCTGACGGCTATGATGTCCTGGTGCGGTACGGTCAGTATGGACGTTGAAACGGGAAACGCGCTGATAGAAAAACTGGTCCAGATCGCGCCGAATGAAGTGCTTGGCGTCTCGTCCTGCGACCCGAGCCACCAGACAGCCGATGAAATCCGATCCCTCTGCCGCAGGCTCCACCTGGACCTCGGCTTTCGCGGTATGAAGCCCTATTACACCAATGCCATCTCCTACGCCGACGAACGCTACAATCCCTACTGGGAATTCGGCAACGCCCATAAACTTTACGCCCTGCTGCACCCTAACCCATCAGCAGGTGGAATCAACGCTGTGTGCGATCTGGCTGCCCGATATCCGGACATGACCTTCTTCATCGCTCATGCCGGCGGAACCTGGCAACTGGCCCGCGAAGCGAAAGATGTTGTCCTGAAATATCCGAACGTAATGGCAGAATTGACCCTGACGCCGGTCCCCAACGGCATCATCGAATGGCTCTGTTCCGCGATCGGACCAGATCGTGTACTGTTCGGAACCGATGCCCCTATGCGAGACCCGCGACCACAATTGGGGTGGTGCGTTTACACACGATTGAACATCGAAGATAAAAAGAAAGTCCTGGGCCGAAATTTTGCTCGAATTCTAAAACGCGCCATGCTCCCAGGACATACCCTGCCCGACATCGTCCTGAAAAACGAATAAATCCATCGCAAAAACGTCAATCGCACGCAGTGCCGTAACCAAAATGCAAAAATTGATTCGTCAGAAACGCCTTGAAAATCTCAAGCCATGTCCTTGACAATGCACGCCGCTCTGGCTAGAGTGTATCCATGCCCGCCCGGGTGGCGGAATTGGCAGACGCGCCAGGTTGAGGGCCTGGTGACCGTAAAGGTCATGCTGGTTCAAATCCAGTCCCGGGCATTACACCCTAACCCTTTTCCCATAAAAAGGTTAGGCTTCTTGCAGAATTAAGTTCGTCCTTCTACGCTGCACTCGGCCCGGATGGCGGTTCCGTAGACTGCCCAGAAGCGCCAGCCGGTTCCTGCGCCATCGGCCGCAACTTCTGTTCCGCCAATCCCGCAACGTTTTCCCCGATCCTGAAAATCACCATGATGATCTCCAGGCCAATCCGGGTGAAAATTACGCTGATGACAAAATACAAAGGAGCCGTGATAATCAGCGTGAAAATACCGTATTCCCGCGATACGTCGAACCCCCGGACAATCATGGAAATTGCAACCAAAGCCAGCGCAATAACCGTCAGAATGTAAATGACCTTGATGACCTTCGGCGTAACATAACAGGAAAACGAAAAATCAAAAATAGATAACCACGGACACTTTTTACCCGACGTACCTGCACTTTCCTCGTCGTGAAACATGTTTGTACCCCCATAAAAAATTTCATGTATTACTTTAATCGGATTTGCAGAGTTGCTCAAGTAAAAAGTAACAAGTAAAAGCGATAGAACCGTGTCTTCTCAACTTCTCTGGCAACCTCAAAACTCCATTTCCCCCCTCTTTGTGGCGTTCCCCTTCCCCGCACTGTCATTCCCATTTTCTTTGTCATTCCCGCGAAGGCGGAAATCCATCTTCAACAGCGGGTTGTTTGGATCCGACCGTAGCAATGGAGACATCGACCTCCGTCGGCGAACGACGAACATCAACATAAACTTTGCCGAAATCAATGTGCCCATAAGTTTGATATCCGCGGGCCAGAAGCGCCAGTTTCTGAGCCGCGGTGGTTTCCAACCCTCGCTCCTCGCCCACCGGCCGACCCCAGCGAATAACCGAGCCGCGATCAGTAATCACCGTTACCCAGCAGCTCTTGGGGTCCAGTCGGCCCTGGAAATTGGTCACATCCACAGATCGAATCTGATCCCGAAACGGCAGCTTGCACTTAAGAAGAAACGTCACCAGACGCAAACCTGCCTGAAGGTCTTCGCCTTCCCACTTCTGGCCAACCTCGGGAATGGCATTATCGCTGCAGCCATGAATCTCCATCAAACCGCAACCCGCTAACGCCTCAGGTTTATATTTGCCCGGTAAAAGCTTGCCGTCGCCACCTATCAGATAACACGTCTTTTTATCCATGACAACAATGGCTGTCGGCTCGCAAAATTCGGCGTTGATGACAAATTGACCGCCGTATCCCCGACGAATCCAAAGAACCCGGTTTACCCACGGATTCAACGCCAGTTGATCGGTCAGTACCCGCGGCAATTGAAGATCCTTGCCCTGATGATGTAGCTGAACCAGCCGAGCGCGAATGGGCATGAAACTTTCCGTCAAAATCTGCGAGGCCAGAGAGTCGGACATCCACGTCGGTTGATTATACAGTGAAACGCTCACTTCGCTGGAGGTAAACAAGGGCAGCTTATAGACGTACTTTTCCAGACCCTTCAATCCGACAATCGCCCCACCTCCCGCAGCGGCAACTAGAATCATGACCAGAAACAAATTGCCCAGACGGCGTATCTGCTGCGACTCGCCGATCCAGTCGGAAACATTTGTGAAAAAAATTCCTATCGCTGATTTTTTCGACTTAGCCTTCTTTGCCATATCACTTTACTCAAATTCATAGATGTCGTTACTTGACCGCGACCCCTGCCGGCGCCTGTTTCCTCGCCAAAGCCAGTTCCACGATTGTTTTACAAAGCTTGACCATGTCCAGCCCTGCCTCTGCAGCCGCCTTGGGTAAAAGCGAGTGGCCCGTAAATCCAGGAATCGCATTAACTTCCAGTAAAAAAGGATTCTGGTTTCGATCCAGCCGCCAATCTACTCGGCAGAAATCCCGCAAGCCGAGCTCCGCCGCCGCCAGGACCGACAAATCCTGAATTTTCCGGTAAACCGGTTCCAGTAAATCCTTCAAAAAAATATATTTCGTATCGTTGGCATAATATTTGGCCTCATAATCGTAAAAAGGTTGGGTAGGACAAATCTCAATGATCGGCAGCGCCTTTCCTGCCAGGATGCCGACTGTCAGTTCCCGCCCATCAATAAATTGCTCGACAAGGCTCGGCCCGAATTGCTGCAGCGTTCGCTTGAGCACTTCGCCAAGATCCGCTCCTTCTTTAACGATCGTCACGCCAAAACTGGACCCTTCCTCAACGGGTTTGACAACCACCGGCAAAGTCCAGCAGGCGCGGGCGGTCGGAATGTCATCGACAGTCCGGGCAATATCAAACGCCGGTGTAGGTATCCCCGCCTCCAGCATTTTTAACTTTGTATCATATTTGTTCATTGACAGCCGACAGGCCGCCGGCCCGCTGCCACAATAAGTTAAACCTCGCTGCTCTAGCAATTCCTGTACCTGCCCGTCCTCTCCAAACACTCCATGCAGCACGGGAAAAACCACGTCGGCGGGTAAATCCAGGGCAGAAAGATTATCAGGGGTAATATCAGCCAGTATAACCTCGTAACCGGCAGACTTGAGCGCATCAGCTACCGCCTGGCCTGAGGCCTGGGAGACGGAGCGCTCACGGCTTGGACCGCCCGCAAGTACCGTAATGCGAAGCGGTTGCGTTATATCGTCTGTTCGACTTTGTACCATCTTTGCCTTCTCAGCCATTTCGGCACTCCTTTGCCTCAGCTCACAGGTCAATAAAAAATAGCATTTCAGTATCTATAATTAATACTACCATCGGCCAGAATGTCCTGCCGGGCATAATAAAAGTCAAGGCAAATCAGATAGTGCCCTGATCCTGCCAGACTTCGATTTCCAGCTCCAGGACAAGACCGTATTTATCATAAACCGCTTCTTTAATTTGGTTTATAAGCGCGATCATATCCTGAAAAGTGGCGCCGGCTTGAGTTACGATAAAATTCGCATGCTGTTCCGATACCATCACACCGCCGACGGCCTTGCCTTTGAAACCCAATCGGTCGATCAACAGACCAGCGGGTTGATCGCCGGCAGGGTTCTTGAAAACACAGCCGGCCGATCGCATGGTCAACGGCTGTGAACTCTTTTTCAATATCCATGTCTCCCGCATCCGAGTCAAAATTCGCTGCGGGTCGTCGGGCTGAAGTTCAATCCGGGCATTGGTGATAATCTGATCGTAGATATTCGTGCTGCGATAATCGAAAGTCAGTTCCGGTTTTTCCAGCTGGCAAGCGGTGCCGGAGTTGTCAATCACTTGGACCTGTGAGATCAGTGTGCCGATATCGCCGAATCTGCCGCCGGCATTCATCTTCACTGTTCCGCCTATACTGCCTGGAATGCCCACGAGCACTTCCATTCCAGATAAACCGGCTTTGATTGTTTCCTGAATCACGCGTCCCAGTGCTGCTCCGGCACCGGCTGTGACCATAGTATCAGCGATTTCAATCCTGTCGAACCCGTCGCCAGCCAGTCTGATGACCGCGGCGTTCAATCCTTTGTCGTCAATGAGCAGATTCGCCCCTTGCCCCATGATGCGCCAGGGCAGATTATTCTCCCGGCAGCGGCGAACGACTTCGCGCAGCTGATCATTGGATCGCGGCTGGACCCAATAGCGGGCGGGGCCTCCGATCTTCAGCCAGGTATACTGGGCCAGCGGTTCGTTTTCAGTTACGATCTCTTCCAAGCCAGCGAACAAGTTCATCGGCAATTTTCCAGATATCTCCTGCGCCCATGGTTATGATTAAATCGCCCGCCACCAGCTGACATTTCAGATATTGCAGGATCTGATCAAATCTCGGCAGGTAGCAGGCGGTGCCGCCTCGCTGGGCAATGCGGGCGACGAGGTCACCAGAATTGATCAATTGACATTCCGCCTCTGAGTCCCGGACAAAATAGATATCCGGCACCACGACAATATCTGCGGCGGAAAAGCTTTGAGCAAAATCGTTAAGCAAAAATCGCGTTCGGCTGTGCTGATGCGGCTGAAAGACGCACCAGAGTCGTTTGGGATTGTATCGTTCGCGGGCAGCCTTGAGGCTTGCCTGGATTTCCGTCGGATGGTGGGCGTAATCATCGAGAATGGTGATCTGATTCAGGCTGCCTTTTAGCGTCAGCCGGCGATATGCACCCTGGAACCGACCGAGGGCGGCGAAAATATCGTCGGGCTTGACGCCACAGTGATGAGCCAGTGCAGTTGCCGCCAGTGCATTATACATATTATGCCGGCCGGGCAGGGCCAGTTGGCAGTTGCCTAGGCAATCCTGGTTGTAGTATACATCGAAATTATAACAGCCGTTAATGACCCGGGGATTTTCCGCACGCCAGATACAATGTTTTTCCAGGCCGAAGGTTTCCGCGGTGAGTTTGGGCAGGTCTTTGAGGATTTTGGCGATATGGACATCTTCTCCGTTGACGATGAGGGTTCCGCCGGATCGAAGCTGGGAGGCGAATGTTGTGAAGGCTTCGAGAATCTCATCCAGACTGGAGTAATAATCGAGATGATCTTCCTCGATATTCAATATTGCCATCAACTTGGGATGGTAATTGAGGAACGATCGGTCGTATTCGCAGGCCTCAGCGACGAGGAATTGACCGGTTCCGACTCCGCTTCCGCCCGAGAGCTGATCGACGTTGGCTCCGATGACGAAACTGGGGTCCAGGCCCGCTTCACGCAAGATAAAGGCGGTCATTGCCGTGGTGGTGCTCTTGCCGTGCGTACCGCTGACTGCCACACCGAGATACTGGTTCATGAGCAAGCCGAGCATCTGGGCATATTTTAAGATTTTGCATCCCATGGACTTGAGCTTGACCAGTTCGAGATTTTTTTCATTGATTGCGGCAGAGACAACAACGTAATCGACCGGTTCGGTCAATTCTGATGGATTGTGGCCGATCCAGCATCGAACGCCCTGTTTGACCAGCATTTGGAGGGGCCCGGAATCGCTGGCATCCGAGCCACTGACAATGGCCCCATGCTTGAGCAATGCCGAAGCCAGCGCCCTCATTCCACAGCCACCGATACCGATGAAATGGATTTTTTTGCCGGCAAAAGTCGGGTTAACTTTCATTCTGTGAATATCCGTTACCACCATCTCGTTTGTCATATCAACCAGTTCCACTTTTCCAACATTATGTATGTTTTCCTGTCAGAGGCTTTCAGCTTACTTTGCCATTGACTGTAAATCAACGATGTCCGATAAAAAACACTTTTCAAGGCGTACAGGATTCCAAGGTCTAGAAAGAACCTCCGGAGGAACCTTTCACTACCTTTTCCTTTTTTTATTTTGTTTCAAGGTCCGTTATAAAAAGTCCCAGTTATATTCTTCGGCATACAGGCGTTAAACGGCTCAATGTTAATGGCGGAAAAAGTAAAAATTGCATATCAGCTTAAGTGATCACAAAAAAATCCGATAAATACAACGATTCCCTGAACTGTGTAAAAGGAAAAAAACCAGATGAATGTTTTCAGGACAATCATTTTAAATGCGGAGCCCGACTATGCGTCGGAGCTGCGTTCCGATTTGTCGGCCATTGAAGGGTTAAAGCTAGTTTCAGAAGTGAATACGACTTCGGAAGCGGCTACGGCCCTGTCAAGCCTTTACGTGGAAGTCTTGATCATCAATCTCGACCCGGATCCGGAATCTTTATTAGCTTTTGCGCGTGAAGCAGCCGATAAGCATCCGAAGCTTGCGGTTATCGGAATTCTCAGTCAGGAAAATCTCAAATTCGAGTTTGTTCGCGAGGCGATGAGGTGCGGGATGCGCGAATTGCTGCCTCGGCCCATCGAATACGATCAGCTTACCTCGGCCTTCAAGCGGGTCGCCCAAACTACGGCCAAAGATTCCAACCGTGGACATTTCATCAGTGTAATTGGTACGGTCGGCGGTTCGGGAAGCACTACAATTGCGACCAATCTTGCCTGTGAGTTGGCTTGTTTGCAAAAAGACAGTACGGCACTGGTTGATTTGGATGTTACCAGCGGCGACATACCGATTCTTCTGGATATATCACCCCAGTTCGGTTTGAGCGATTTGTGTCACGGCAGCGACCAGATCGACTGGGAAATGATAGAAAGGGCCGTGGTAAAACATCGGACGGGTTTATGTGTCCTGACGGACCCTGCCAAGGCAGTTGATGTTCCTGATATCACCATAGAAAGTGTCGCCGCGGTTGTCAACATACTCACCAACCGGTTTCAATATGTCATTTGTGACGGCATTTCCAGGAATGAGGCCAGCCATCGTGATTTCCTGCAAATGACCGATACGATTTTGCTTGTCGTCCAGCTGGTGATCAATTCCATCCACAACGCCAGGCGATTTCTGCATAAGCTCAAGGCGAAGGGCTTTGATCCGGATCGGGTCAAACTGATTGCGAATCGTTGCGGCGGCGGGCCGGGCCTGATTTGCAAGGAAGATGCCGAGGAAACACTGGAACAGAAAATATTATGGACGATATCCAGTGACTGGGAACACGTCAGTCAAGCTGCCAGCGTAGGCCAGCCGTTGTGCCTTTCGTCCCCGAATTCGATGGTCAGAAAATCCATCCGTGATATCGCATTGCAAATTCATGCTATGGGTAAAGATAACGCCTGCGACCAGGAGCAGAAAGACCGTGAAGCCAAGGCAGGATTTTTCAAAAGAATTCTGCGGATTCCAAGCTAGCTTAAGCGGCAAATAATTTTTTCTTCCTACGTGCACATTCCCTGTCGTTCCCGTGTAGACGGAAATCCTGAAGCGACTTACAAGTCGCTTGATAAATTTCTTTTATTCGTGTCGGGTGGCTGGCCGTATGGAATCCAAGACATGGCTGAGTAACAGCATGCCCATACCATCCAGTTCTGGGTCACCTTTTGAAGAAAAGATAGATTCCCCCCTTCGCGGGAATGACATTGGAGGAAATGATAGTTGAGAGGGGATCGTTACATAACCGTTGCGGTATATTGCGGCGGCTTTAATTCAAAAATATTTGACATATAGTGGCTACTTAACTAGGATGTTGAAAGCAATTAGGCCCGTAATTTGGAGAAGCAATGACAATTACAAAAGAGCTATTGGATATTCTGGTTTGTCCTGCCCCCGCGTGCCGAGGGAAGGTTGAACTCAAGGAGGGATTCATTGTCTGCACATCCTGCCGGCGACGTTATCCCATTCGCGACGATATTCCCATCATGCTGATCAACGAGGCCCTGCCGCCGGAAAATGAAGCGGGGACTCAGGAAAAGAAATAGAATTAACCGGTTACTATTAAAGGTTGAAGAAAGTCCCTGCTAACTGTGCGTATGGACCTATATACAGGCAGGTGAAGGATGCAAGTTATAGAATACGAGAAGATATGATCGCTGTAATTTCGGATATTCATAGTAATCTGGAGGCCCTTGAGGCGGTGCTGGCCGACATTGAACGCCGTGAAATCAAACGGATCATATGTTTGGGCGACATCATCGGCTACGGTCCCAATCCACGTGAATGTCTGGATCTGGTCATGGAGAAATGCGAAGCGTGCGTGTGCGGCAATCACGACATTGCCGTTTTCTATGAACCCTACAGTTTCAATCAGGGGGCGGAACGGGCGGCCTTCTGGACGCGGGCTATGCTGGAAAGCGAGCCGAACCAGCATCTTCGCGATCGTCGCTGGCAGTTTATCGGGTCGCTGCCCGTAAAATATCGGGGCGACGGCTTTCTCTGCGTGCACGGCTCGCCGCGAAAACCCATCAATGAATACCTCTTTGCCGACGACGTATTCAGCAACGCGAACAAGGTGCTGGATAATTTCCGCCGACTGGAGGAAGAGACATGTTTTGTAGGCCATACTCATGTGCCTGGCGTGCTGCTGGATGATCCGTATTTTGATCCGCCGGACGAACTTGCAGAGCCGAATGTTTTCGAGCTCGGCGAGCACGCGATCATAAACGTCGGTTCGGTCGGTCAACCTCGCGATCGCGACTGGCGGGCCAGTTATGTGACCATGGACGACGAAGAAGTTAGGTTTATCCGCGTCAAATACGAAATCGAAACCACGATTGCCAAGATCCGGGCGATTCCGGAGCTGGACGAATTCTTAGGCCAGCGATTACGGGAAGGTCGATAAGCATGAGCGGCACGGACGAGGTTCCCAGCAGCGATATTCACGACGAACAGAATTCTTCTTTGCCGATTGCCCGCCCGATACTCGGGAATTCTCCCGCCGCCCCTCTGTTAAGTCCACCGGAAGAATTGAGCCGATTCGAAGCTCTGATTGAACTGGGATTTGTCTTTTTCGTTTTGTTCCTCCCATTCGTCATGCGGAATTTTTTCTTCGGCATGGACACATCTGAACTTGCAGGCAAACTGGGTAGGGAATTGTATCTGATGCTGATTCTCAACGGCTTGCTGGTTGTGGTGCTGGTTTTTTTCATTCTCCACAAGGATCGTCATTCTCTTCGATCGTTTGGCCTGCACCTGGATCGCTTGGGGGGTGAATTCATTTCAGCCTTTCTGAGCCTGGCTTTGATCGGAGTGTTTTTGGGTCTTCTGGCGCTTGCTCTGCAATTTCTGGTATCCGCCGAAACGATGCGGAAGATTGCGGAAGAACGAATGAAGGTGCAACAGATTTTTCCGCCGCTGAACGCGGGCCTGCTGTTTCTGATATCGCTGTTTATTGGTTTTTATGAAGAGCTGTTTTTCCGTGGCTTCGTGATTACCCGGCTTAAGAGTTTCTTTGGAAGCGCATGGGTAGCGGTGGTAGTTTCGAGTGTCATCTTCGGGCTGGTGCATGGCTATCAGGGCTGGCTGGCGATGAGCCAAATTTGTGTCGTTGCCTTGATTTTAGGCGGGCTGTATGTACGTCGTGGCAGTCTTGTTTCCCCCATCATTGTTCATACGCTGTTTGATTTCATCATGCTTTTGATCGTGCTTCGCATGCCGAAAATTCCCCTTGATCAGATTCGATTCCACTAGTGTGCGTCGATCTTAAAGACGCGTCTGTTTCTCAATACAATCAGGACGTCGTTTTTCGGGTGGGAAGCGGGATATTCAGATAAGCCATGACTTTTTTGATATCGTCCCAGACCTTTGCCTTGGCAGGCGGATTTCGAAGCAGATAAGCCGGGTGAAACGTGGGCATGAGTTTGGCAATATCACCGGTGTCGGTACCCGGACCATCGAGGTAGTAGTCGTAAAATACACCGCGGATTCTTGTGATGCCATCCTGCACATCGGGCAGAAGGGCGCGTACGGCAGAGGCTCCAAGGGCGATGATGACTTTGGGGTGAATAATTCTCAATTGTTCGACCAGGACCGGCCCGCAATGGAGAATTTCCTCCGGCGTGGGGGTTCGGTTCTCCGGCGGACGCCACTTCAGAACATTGCAGATATAGACC
>CAYMXC010000021.1:0-15690 GCA_964394135.1 uncultured Phycisphaerae bacterium | reverse complement strand
CAGACCAAAGCGACCTTTAATCAGTTCATTTTCACAACTCAACTACATTTAATTATATCCCCGGTATTAAAAATAGGTGGATTGGAATTGGGGGAATTTCAGGAAGGCAATTCAGTTTGTGAAAGTGGTGGATGACACTCTTTCGCTGCGATGCGGCTGAAGGAAGCAGATGCAAAGGACCGGTTGCAACGGCAGGAGCAGGATCATATAATTTGAGGATTATGGCATTACGCGACTATTACGATATTCTTGGTGTTTCCCGTACGGCGAACGGCGACGAGATCAAGCGAGCTTATCGGAAGCTTGCCCGCAAATATCATCCTGACGTCTGTAAAGAGAAAGACGCAGAAAAGCGGTTCAAAGAGATCAACGAGGCCTATGAAGTTCTTTCGGACCGGGACAAACGAGCGGCCTATGATCAGTTCGGGCACGCGGGCGTTGGCATGGGCGCCGGTGCGACGGGCTCGCGTGGTGGACCCGGCGTTTACGGTCCTGGCGGCGCCAAAGTTCATACGTGGAGCACGGAAGGCGAGGCATTCAATCTGGAAGACCTCTTTGGGGATTTGTTCGGGGGCGGACGTTCACCTTTCGGGCGAGGCCGGGGCAGAGTAAGGCCTCAGCCGGAAAGCGGACGCGACGTTGAACATCATGTGAATCTGAATTTTGAAGAAGCGATTCGAGGTACGCATCTGCGGATTCAACTGCAGCGGCCCGATGCGCGTGGTCGGATACAGACCGAGACGATCGAGGTGAAGATTCCGCCTGGGGTGACGGAAGGCTCAAAGGTGCGTGTTCGGGAAAAGGGCGATCCTGGTATTAACGGCGGTCCGGCGGGCGATCTGTATATTGTCACTCACATTCGGGAGCATGCGTACTATCGGCGAGAGGATAACGATCTTTATATCGATCTTCCGATTACGGTAACTGAGGCGATCCGCGGAGCAAAAGTCACGATTCCTACACTAGATGGACCAACGGTTTTGACGATTCCTCCTGGCACAAGCAGCGGTCAGAAGCTGAGATTGCGTGGCAAAGGCGCGCCTGATCCGAAGACGGGCCGGCGTGGCGATCAGTATGCGGTGATCAAGATCGTCGTGCCCAAGATTCCGCCGACAGGCGTTGACGAGGCACTGGATCGGTTGCAGGCGGCCTGCGGCGATCCGCGAAAGGATTCCGGATGGACCGTGTAATAGAGAAACGGGATATTTTATGACAGATATCTATCGGCAAGAGTTGGCGATACCGGAAAAGCGAAAGATTTTTGGATGGCTGATGACCATCATGGGGATCATGATGGTCGCGATTGCCGTGATTATTTTTTTCCAGGAAAGCAGTCAAATCGATAAGATCATGGATCGGCCCTGGGAACGTGCCATGATGCACGGACCCGAGACGCCGAATACACCGAATACTGCAAATATTAAGAATATTACGAATGCAGCAAAGATAAAACAGGAGATATGGCATCGGACGAAGCCGTTTATCTGGGTTGTCGGGATCAGCCTGGGTTTGATGATGGTTTTTGTGCTGGCGGCGACGATTAATCACCGGCTGGCGTTGCATTTGCGCGGCTCGCTCGGGGAACGAGGAAGCAAAACGGTGCTGGGAGACCCGTGGAAAGAGGCGGGGGAAAAATTCAAAATCGATCCGAACGAAAAAGAATAACTATAGAAGAGAGTTCGAAGAGAAGATGGATTCCCGCTTGCACTGGAATGATACCAAAGAAGAAGTGCGTCAAGAGGCAGACTACGAAAGAAGATGGAGGGCGGGGGCCAACGCTTCAGTCAGGGCAAACAAAAATTATTGCTTTTGACAACGGCAAAACATATAAGAGATCGAAGCAATCTGCGTGTCCAGCAGGAAGATAAGGTTCAATTAAATTAAAAGCAAGAAAGACCACAGGGAAAAGGATAAAGAAATGAAAATCGGTGTCAGTTCGTACAGTTATTCACGTTATTTACAGGAAAAACGGCTTGACTTGTTTGGCGTGATCGAGAAAACCGCCGAACTGGGATTTGACGGGATCGAATTTTCTGGTTTGGGCATGCCCGCGGATTCGCCGGAGATCATTCCATTTGCCGGAAAAATCAAAGAGGCGTGCAAAAAGGCGGGGCTGCCGATTTTAAATTACACTGTCGGCGCAGATTTTCTTGCAAGAAAGTCCTGGCAGGAGGAAGTGGAACGGCTCAAGGGTGAGGTGAAAGTTGCAGCAGCGCTGGGGGTATCATCCATGCGACACGACGCTACTTACGGGTTTCCTAAGGATCACAAGGGTCCGACGGATTTTGCAGCAGCGCTGCCGATCCTCGCAGACGGGTGCCGGGCGGTCACGAAATTTGCCGAGGGATTTGGAATCAGAACGATGGTCGAAAATCACGGTTTTTTTGCACAGGACTCGATTCGATGCGAACAGCTGATGCGGACCGTGAACCACAAAAATTTCGGCAGCCTGATCGATATCGGAAATTTTGCGTGCGCCGATGAAGAATCGGTTTCTGCGGTCATGCGAATGACACCATATGTTTTTCATGTACACGCAAAGGACTTCCATATTAAAAATGCCCTTCGTGACGCGGACCCTGGACAAGGCTGGTTCAAATCGCGGGGTGGAAATTACCTTCGCGGTTCGATCATCGGCCACGGGAATATCGACGTTATGGGCTGCATAAGAGTACTGAAAAATGCAGGCTACAATGGACCGCTATCTATTGAGTTTGAAGGAATGGAAGACAACCTGCAGGCGCTGAAAATCGGCCTGGAAAATTTACGCCGATACTGCCAGGCGTAAGCTGGGTTGTTCGGTTTCGTAATATCAAATAAAAACGGCCCGTCGGTTCCAGGACGAGCCGTTTTATTTTTTATCCGATGTTTTTCGCGAGCTGGTGATTATTTCCGCGCTGGGCGTTTCATCGGCTGAGATTTACGGATCGGTTTTCGAACCTCAAGGACACTCTTGGCCTTGTTGATATCCGAAACCTTGAATATGCCGATGGTTTTTCCGCCTTTTGACCCTGTGGTGCAGTAAGCGTAATTGATGTTGATATGTTCCTGGGCCAGGCGATTGCAGACATCGGCCAGTGAACCCGGATGGTTGGCCATTTCGACGCTAAGCACTTCCGTTTCGGTGATCGGAATATTCAGCGCTCGCAGGGTAGTAGCGGCCTTGGCGCCTTCTTCGGGGACCATCCGCAGTACGCCATGTTCCTGAGAATCAACCAGGGTAAGGGCTTTAATGTTCACTGTGGCGGCCGCGCGGGCCTGAGGACCCTTGGCCCAACTTCCCGGCGTGTTGACCAGAAAGACAGAATATTGTTTATCAACGACCATACCCATTTTTTTGCTCCTTTTGCAAAGTTAGATGAATGATTGTGACTCTTTTTCCGCTTGTCCGTGGTTACAGTTCGGTCACGGTTTTGGCAACCAGATCGCCAAGCTGCGTGGTTGAAAATCCCATTTTTCCCGCAGACTGCGATTTCATCTTCGGAGTCGTTTTCATGATCGCCTGCTCGATTTTTTTACCTGCTGTTGTCAGGCCGACTTCTGTCAGAAGCAATCCCATGGCGCCGATAGCTGCCAGCGGATTGATGACATTCTGCCCTGTGTACTTTGGCGCCGAACCGCCGATCGGTTCGAACATCGATACGCCGGAAGGGTTGATATTGCCCCCCGCCGCTACTCCCATGCCGCCCTGGATCATTGCGCCCAGGTCGGTGATGATATCGCCGAACATGTTCGGGGTCACGATTGTATCGTAAAATTCCGGGTTCTTCACAAACCACATCGTACATGCGTCCACGTGATTGTAGTCACGTTTGATATCGGGATATTCCTTATCGCCCATTTCGTTGAACGCCCGCCACCACAGGTCGTGTGCGAAGGTCAGAACGTTGGTCTTGGCCACCAGCGTCAATTGTTTTTTGTCGTTTCGTCTTCGGCACAACTCGAACGCGTAACGCAGACACCGATCCACGCCGAACCGCGTGGCGATCATTTCCTGCGTCGCCACTTCCTGAGGTGTGTTTTTGCGTAAAAAGCCGCCACCACCGAAATACAAGTCTTCCGTGTTTTCACGAATGACTACAAAATCGATATCGTCCGGACCTTTGTCTTTCAACGGGCAGTCCACGCCGGGATACAGTTTTACCGGCCTGAGGTTGATGTACTGGTCCAGTTCAAATCGCAGCTTCAGCAGCAGACCTTTTTCCAGGATGCCCGGCTTGACGTCGGGGTGGCCCACCGCGCCCAGATAGATGGCGTCGAACTTTCGAAGCTCTTCGATTACCGAATCCGGGCAGATTTCACCGGTTTTGAGATATCGTTCGCCGCCCAGATCGTAATGCGCCAGTTCATAACTGAAATTTTCGATCTTCGATATTGCTTCCAGAACTTTCAAACCTTCCCGAGTCACTTCGGGGCCTGTTCCATCGCCCCCTATTACCGCAATCTTCACATGTTTTTTTGTCATTCCTGAAATCACCTTTCCTAAAAAAATCTTTCCGTTAATTCGTCGCCGGACCGGTCGCAGTCGCCGTCGGCGGATTGGCGGGCTTCGTCGTAACGCCCTGAATCTGATTCTGAAGATTCCTGATCAGTTCCCGCGCCTGCTGGAGCTGATCGTTCAGCGTTTTGATCTGTGTTTTGTAATTATCTGCCTCTGCCCGCGAAAATTCCAATTGCTTGCGCAATTCCACATTCAACATCTTCAAGTCGGCGTTCTGGTTCTGGAACGCGATGATCTGTTCCTGGCACGCCCGAATCGTTTCATCCTGCTTCTTGCTTGTGCTTCGGCTTTGGTTGAGGAGTTCCTTGTTTTTATCCAGCGACACCCTCAGATCGGCATTTTCCTGCTCGATCTGCTTGTTTCGCTGAAGTTCGCATCCGCCGGCCAGTGCAAGGATCGCCACAACTACTGCAAAGGTCGTACACCATTTAATCATCACTGGTTCTCCTATTTTTCCGGTCGTGGGTCGGCCATGTATTAGAACCGAAACGGAGTCGAACGTCAAGGCCAAGGGCCTATAAACCACATCTATTCATTTTTTGCCACCGGCCGGCCTATCTCGGCGAGGAGTTCATGCGCGTTGCGAATCGCATAACAATTCAGATCGTTATTGTAATATGCGAACACCGTCCGCCCTTTTGACAATTGCTTTTCAATCAACGCGGCATCGGACCTGATCTGCTGATTGGTATAGCACCCGCCGTCCCGGCCGCTATGTCGCCGGACATAAACGAAATCGACCTCGTTCGGTTCGCGAACTTCACATTCGTCCCAATCGCCCAGACAAATCGCGCAGCCGTAGTCTGTCAACAATTGGTAAACCCGCTCGTTCAACCAACTCGTGTGTCGGAATTCCACCGCCAGCCGCGGCACCCACCGACCCGGCCCCTTTTTGATCAAATCGAGAAAATCCTTCAGGCGGTTGATATCCTCGGCAAACGACGGGGGCAGCTGCGCGAGCATGATTGCCAGTTTGGTTCCAAGGCCGTCACGTATTACCTGATTTACCTTCAGCGATTCATCGCAGCCCTTCAATCGCTGATAATGTGTCACCAGGTGATTGAACTTGGCTGCAAAAGCAAAATCTTTCGGCGTGACCTTCCGCCATCGCTCAAGAGTGGAAAGCAACGGCAGGCGATAATAAGTAACGTTTAATTCGAGGGAATTGAAATGATTCGCGTAGAAGATCAGATGCTGCCCGGTTTTCAGCTTCGACGGATAGAATCTGCCACCCATCCAATGCTTATAGCTGTACCCGCTCGTGCCGACATACAACACGTTTTTCAGGTTTGTTTTCACCATCAAACCCCCTCAAACCCGTTGCATATATTTCTATAATAGATTATTCTTCTTCCATAAACAAACATATAATTAGCGAGTCGCCAAAGCGGCGACCTGGTGGACGCTTCAACCCTAATTGGAATGATTTGGAGGTTCCAGAATCGTGCAGATCGAACAACTCGAACATGCTTTCATTCATCGCCTCAACGCCAAGCCGGATATCATCGTGCGCGCGCCCGGACGAGTCGAACTCATTGGTGGACATACGGATTACAACGACGGATTCGTTCTGCCAATGGCCATCGACCGTTCCTGCATCATTCTCGCTCGTCGCCGGTCGGACCAGCGAGTAAGAATCTATTCCGAATTTTACGATCAGAGTTGCGAATTTGACCTGTCAGCCGAGCTGTCGCCGGGCGATCCTGCATGGGCCAATTACGGCAAGGGCGTAGCAAGTCTGCTTATCAAGGCTGGGAAGAAACTCTCCGGACTCGATATGTATCTTTCCTGCAACGTTCCAGCCGGCGGAGGATTATCCAGCTCCGCAGCGATCGAAGTTGCATATGCCCACGCCTTTCTGGCAGCCGCTGGTGAGACGCTTGACGGCGTGCAATTGGCCCTGCTCTGTCAGCAGGCGGAGCATAACTTTGCCAATACGCCGTGCGGGATCATGGATCAGTTCATCAGCGCACTGGGGCGTGCGGAGCATGCACTGTTTCTTGATTGCCGAACTCACGCATACCAGAATATTCCAATGCCGCTTCAGCATGCGTCGATTCTCATCGCCGACACGAAGGTCAAACACAATCTCGGTCAGAGCGGCTACCCGCTGCGGCGCAAACAATGCTTCGAGGTGGTCGATATCATCAAAAAAGATTTGCCAAATGTTACCCACCTGCGTGACATCGATATGCCGACACTGGAGCGATACAAGAGTAAACTCGATCCGGCACATTTTGCCCGGGCCAAACATGTCATCGGTGAAAATGTGCGGGTTCGGAAAACCGCTGAGGCGTTCAAGAATAATGATCTGGCCGCCGCGGGCCACTGCATGAGTCAATCGCACAATTCACTTCGCGACGACTACCAGGTATCCTGCGAAGAACTCGATTTTCTCGTCGATCAGGCTCGCGACAGTCATGGAGTTTACGGCGCACGTATGTCAGGCGGCGGATTCGGCGGCTGTATCGTCGCACTCGTCGATAATCAATTCGCACAGGAGATTCAAAACCGTCTGACCGACGCTTATAATAAAAAATATGGTAAATTTCCTGGTATTTTTTGCACCGGCGCCGCCGCTGGGGCCGAGGTTTTGAAATCATAAAATGAAGAAAATTCTCGATCAGCTTATTCTCCGTCGTGATTTGTCTTCGGACCAGATGAAGCAGGTCTTTGAGTTGCTCATGAGCGGGCAACTCGATGATATTTTTATCGCTGCTTTTCTGACCGCACTGGAATGCAAGGGCGTCACCAGCGAGGAACTGGCTGCCGCGGCGTCTGTCATGAGGGATAAGGTCATTCGCGTTCCCATCACTGTCGATGCCATTGACACGTGCGGCACCGGCGGAGACGGCATATGTACCTTCAACGTTTCATCCGTTTCGGGAATCATTGCCGCCGGCGCGGGAGCATACGTAGCCAAGCATGGCAATCGCACGAACACGCGAAAATCCGGCTCGGCTGAGGCCTTTGCCTCGCTGGGCGTTAATATCGACGCCGATATCGACACTATCGCCCGATGCATCCACGAGGCTCACATCGGATTCTGCTTCGCCGTTAAACTTCACCCTGCCATGAAGTTCGCCGCACCTGTGCGAAAGTCGCTGGCGGTAAGAACCATCTTCAACCTTCTTGGTCCCATGACCAACCCCGCCGGCGTCAAACGGCAGATCATCGGTGTATCCAAACCGGAACTGATCCAGAAAATCGCAGGCGCATTAAAATTTCTCGGTGCCACCCACGCCATGGTCATTCACGGCCATAATGGTCTTTGCGATATCAGCATCAGCGGTCCGACGACGATCTGCGAACTCAAAAGTGGGCATATCAACACTTACACCGTTGAGCCGACCGATTTTGGAATTGCAAAAAGCCCACTGGACAGTATTTTGATCCAATCACCTGATCAGTCCGCCCAAATCATTCGAGAAATCCTGGCGGGTAAAGCCGGACCAGCCCGCGATATTGCATGTCTTAATGCGGCTTCTGCGCTTGTGGTGGCTGGGCTGGCAGAAGATCTGACGAAGGGTTTGAAACTGGCAATACACTCGATCGATTCCGGCGCCGCCCAGATGACGCTGAATAAACTGATCGAAATCTCAAATAAATAGTCTTTTCGTTTCCGATAAAAAAGCATGTAAAAAAAGAAGAGGCGGTCGAACGGATCGGCCGCCTCTGGTTTTACATGTGCAAGTTGCCTGCGATTAGAATTTTTCGCTGGCAGCCAGGGTTTAGAGCCGCTACCAACGATAAACGACGGTGTTCTGGACATCTGCGATCTGGTCGGCAAACTCGGGCCGGCTCAGATGCGCGAAAGCAGCGCCCATTGACTTGAATGCGTCGAGGACCGGAATCTTTTTGCCCTTTTCTTCCGGATCGTAGTTGATGATGGTCTTGCCGTTATCCACTTCGTAGAGAGGATGGAGGCAGGCGTTGACCACATTGGCGACGGCCTGAGGACACAGACCTTCCTTGAGGCCCCAGTTGAGTGGGCAAGTGCTGAAAACTTTTCCGAAGGCGAATCCGCCTGCCCGGACAGTAGCCTGGGCCTTGCGAGCCTTTCGGATCATATCCATCGGTTGATATTCAGCGGCCTGGAAGAGGTACGGAGCATAGGTTCCACGAAGGATTTCGACAATGTCCTTATGGTGGGTGGTTTTGCCTTTTTGGCCCGGTCCGATATGGGCATTGGAATTTTTCTGGCCTTTGAAACCTGAGTAGCACATCTGAGCACCGGTGTTCATGTAGCCCTTGTTGTCGTATTCCAGGAAGATGAATGGATCGTTCCGCAGCGCGGCGGCCAGGACCTGGTCCATGCCGATATCGTCGCCACCATCGCCGGAGACGGCGATCACAGTGATATCGTCTTTGATCTTATTTTCCCGTTTGAATTTTTCGATCATTTCGACGATGCCTGTGGCGGTGGAACTGGCGTTGTGGAAAAGGTTATGCACATAGGGGACCTTGAAACTGGTGAAGGGGAAGCCCGTGGTGACGACCATTCCACAGCCTGTGTTAAAGACGAAAATGACCTGACCGTCGATTCCACGGAGGAAGAGATTCAGGTTTGCGAAGATGCCACAGCCGGGACACGCAGCGTGCTTATCGATGCGGTTGGGCATTTTTGAAAGTTCCTTGAGACTGACCTTGTCGCCGAGCTGAGCGTTGATGGAACAGTCTTCGGTTTTGATACCTTCGAAGTTGACCGGAGGATTGAAGTTCGTATCGCCGGGCCAAACGCCGTAATACCATTTTTCGCGTTTTTCGTTTTCGTCATCGACGTTGGGCCATTTTTTGATCAGATCGAAGAAGTAAAGCGCGTCGTCGAGCCGGAAGTTCAATCCGCCGATGCCGTAGGAGCGTTGAATTATGCGAGCATTGTTAGCCTTTTTCTGGAGGGCGGCGGCGATTTCGTTGGCCAGGAAGTTGTTGGCGCCGTATTGACTGGCACGTTCTGCCACAAGGATTTTCTGAGCCTTGCCCAGTGCATCGACAATCTGAGCTTCGGGCCAGGGCCGCAGAACCATGGGCATAACCAGGTTGACCTTTTCATTTTTCCGAGCGAGCACATCAACAGCGTCCTTGGCGGCTTCGCCGGCGGTGTTGAGGGCGACGAGGCAATGCGCCGCATTCTTATCGCCATACTGCTGGACGATGGAATAATCACGGCCTGAGAGTGCGGCGTATTCCTTGAGCACCCGTGGGATAACGACATTGAGGGCTTTTTCCATTTTCCATTCCAGCTGAACCTTCGTGTTGATAACATCGTCGTTCATGTATGGTCCGACGGTTTTGGGCTGGGCGATATTGATTACCGACGCCTGGCCTGACTTTCCGGAGAGGATTTTGTCGATGGGCTTTTCGCCAAGGAAGTCCTGGACATCCTTGGGATTTGCGAAGACCTGGATTCGCCTGTTGGCATGGGAGGTGTGGAATCCGTCGTAGGCGACGATGGCCGGCAGAAGGACTTCTTCCGCGACCTTCAGGGCAATGATGTTCATATCATAAGCGGCCTGCACGGTCGGCGCCATGAAGATGAGCCAGCCGGTTCCCAGCAGAGTCATCAGATCGCTGTGGCCATTTTTGATATTCAGGGGCGCGTTGATTTCGCGTGTGGAGAGGTTCAGAACCATCGGCAGGCCCAGGCCGCTGATTGAGGAAAGCTCTTCATACTTAAGGAGCAAACCCTGGGCACTGGTGACGTCTACGACGCGTCCACCGGCGACGGCCATACCGGTGCAGATGCCAATGGCGGCGAGTTCGCTGGTGCCGATGACAAGTTTCATGGTCGTTTGACCGGCAGCGATGGCCTTGGAAACCTCTTCGCCAACCTCACTGGAGGGAGTGATGGGATAATAGCCTTCGCCATCATAACAGCAATGGAGAACCGCCTGGGCGACGGCTTCATTTCCGTTTCCCAGCCAGCGGACCTGATCTTTACAGGATGCACAAGTCGTTGTACTCATATCTTTTTACCTCGTTTTCTGGTTCATAAAAAAGTCAATTATAAAAAAAATGGAACATCAATTTGATTCGTTGTAATAATTATTTTGCGTCGCTGAGAATAGCCTGGGCCTCGGTTGAGGGGAATTGCAGTGCCTTTCCCTTTTTGGTGGTCGGACAGGTGGACACACATCGCATGCATCCCTTGCAGTAATCCTCATCGATGCCGGTCATTTTTCCGTCGACCCACTTGAGTGAACCCGGATCGGAACAGACAGTCAGGCACATGCCGCAGGTGATGCAGGCGGTGGAATCGAATTTGGGATAGAAGCCTGTACCTGCCAGACGATTGGACTTGTTTACGGTGGTGAAACGAGTCGCATCGATGGTGCCGCCGGAGGCGAGATTCAGATAGCCAATGCGTTCATCGCGATGTTCCTTGAAGGGCACGAGCGGATATTTTCCGTCGTCCTTGAAGGATGCGCGTTTGGACTGCGAGACGGCCATATCGTAGGCAGCCAGGTTGGCCTGTGCAACCTTCGGCCATTGATGGGCGATTTTGTCTTTGACCTTTTCGTTATCGAAATGTAGTTCGTTGCAGATCATAGCCATCATGGGCATGTTCAGTCGGCTGCCGGTTTTTGCGGCGATGGATGTTGCATCAAGGGTAATGACGGTACCACTGTTGAGCTGCAGAATATCACGAACTTCCTCCGGCGATTTAGTGGAATTGACGATGGCAGATGCATTTGCCTGAAGACCGCGATTAAGGCTCAGAGGACGAATCAGAAATTCCCGAAACGCGACGAGAAAGTTAGGAGTGGTCGTTGGTCCGGCGGAACGGACGGGAGTGCCGTAGTGGCAGAATTTGACGGACACGTCGGTGGGCGTGCCTTTTTTCTCGCTGCCGTACTTGGCATCGTAGCCGCCGTCGAGATCGAACATTTCGACGCCGAGTTTGAAGAGCAGTTTGGCTGCCATGTTGGCACCCTCGCCGCCGATCGCGCTGAAAATAATGTTACAGAAACCGAGATCGTCTTTATACGGTAACTTATAATCCTGGCTCATCATTTAGCCCTTTCAGAAAACTGGTACTACTACAGTTGCATAAAACATAACAACGAAACGACATCTGCGATGCCGACTCGTAAAGGAACGTAAATCCTAGGTTATTCCTCAGCCTGGATCAAGCATAAAAAAATAACCTTTTATTTAAAGGGTTTTTATCAGTGAATGCAAGCAAAATGATCTGAGTATTTTTCGGCTGCGAAAAACGCGATCGTCGAAGGTGGCTCAGGAAGTTTTCGGCGAGGAGAAATTGCCTGGCGTGCTGGTGGTGGATCGGTATAACGGGTACAACAAACTGCCGGTGGCGATTCAATATTGTTATGCCCATCTGCTGCGGGATGTGAAGGATATGGAAAAGGATTTTCCAGATCAGCCGTAGATTCGACAATTCGTCGAGGCGTTTTCCTCGCTGCTGACAACGGTGACGGAACTCCGCAAGGTGGAAACGAATGACACGGCGTTCCGGAAACGTTCTGCCCAAATCGTAAGCAAGATCAAACAGACAATCCACTGCGAAGCCCACCATCCGGCGATTCAAAAGATACAGGACATTTTTCGTGAGCATGAAGATCGGCTGTACCATTGGTCACTGGATCGCACGATTTCGGCGGAAAACAATCTAGCGGAGCGTGACCTGCGATCCCTGGTAATAGCCCGCAAGAACAGCTTCGGATCGCAGTCGGAGCGAGGCAGTCATACGCGGGAAGTTTTGATGACGGTGCTGCAGACGTTGAAGAAGCGGGGGTCAGGATGTTTATGGCATGTTCAAATCGGCGTTGGATCGGATCGCCGCTGATGCGACTGTGGATTCGTATACGATTTTGTTCGCATCGAACAGTTCCTGAATTGCTGGATGGACCTGCCATCGTAAATTCCTGACGACTCCTGAGAATCTCTGCTCAGAAGCCCATTCTCACTGCCTCCGCCAGAAATAACTGATGGACTACTTTGAAATCATGGAAATTTTCCAACTCCCCAGAAAAAGCTGCCTGTTCTCATTCCCACTGCCTCTAATGCCTAAGATTCATAATCCCAACTCCTCAGAAGCTGATAATATCTCTGCATGATTCGTATCGCATTGCTCCACGGGTCGAAGAAATCTCAGAATATAACCGGCGGTCAGCCCCCCTATCGTACCTACGACAAAATACCAGAGCCAGTGAATCGATGTAAAGTAGGTGACGAATATCGTAGCGGCACCACCAACGAAGGCTCCTGCAATCACAGGGAAGTTATTCGCACGCCGTGAAAGCATACCCAGTAAAACATTCCCAGCAGGGGTCAGGCAAACGGGCTAATCGCCCTGGCGAGGATTGCCACAATGGCGTCACGTCCGCCGATAAGCCCTGCAACGATTATAACGATTCCACCCCATGCACATGTCACGCTTTGGCTTAAAACATACTTTTCAAAACATTACTGTCTTTTTTACCGAATCGAATAAGAAAATCGATGTAGGTAGCGGTGCTCAGGGAATTGAGGCCGGCAGAGAAACTGGACATTGTACCCGCGAAAGGTCCGGCAATGACTATCGCTCCTAACACACCCGGAAGCCCATGCCTGACTAAATGCATCATCACTCGATTTGGGTCCGTCAGGCTTCGCACCCACTCATGACCCGCCACGTTCAAAAAATGGTGGTAATACACAACAAAGAAAACTCCAGTCATATAGAGAAGCGCATTCACCGGCACTGTAATAAGGCTTCAGCCAATGAGCGAAGCGGCCATTTTTTTACGTGAGCCGGCAGCAAGATAACGCTGCACCAGCACTTGATCGCTGCCATAGGAACCGACCACTGAGAGAAAAGTGTTGATCATCACAATCCAGAAAGTCATTTGATATATGTTGGTCCCGAAGTTGAAAATCTGCGTATGACTGGTTGTCTTGGCCGATCCATGCTGCCAGGGGACGATGGCGGGTGGAGGATTGGAGGCAATCTGCCATATTGACATTAGTTCCAGTCGAAGGCCATCGCCACTCCCACAAGTACCGCGATCACGCCGCCCATCAAGACGAAGAACTGGATTACACCCGTCCACAAGACTGCTTTCGTTCGGTCAAAGACTGTATACAGTGTCGTCAGGCCGCCCAAGATCAGCAGACTGACCCAGATCGGAATTCCAATTACCTCTGCCATCGCCAGCGATGCAGCGTACAACGCTACCGAAAGATGGTTTCCCCTCGTCAGCATGAACAACGCAGACGCAACAGTCCTGACCTGAACATTAAAACGGTGCTCCAAATATTCATAAATAGCAAATACCTTGAGGTTTGCCAGAAAGGGGACAAACACCATCGATACAAAAAGTGCGGCGAGTGGAAATGCAAAGGTTCCCGCCATCAACTGAAGATCGCCGAAAAATACCAGTGCAGCGGCCCCATATAACTGATTGCTGTAGTATCCGAGCTAATAATTGAAATCGCTACCGCCCACCAGGTGGCAAGATCGCTCCGCCAGATAATACCCTTCCACACTCTTCTGGCTCCTGGCGAACCAAAGGCCGATACAAACACTCGCCAGCACATACACGATCAGAATCGAATAATCAAACCATGAAAAGTCAGCCTGCATAGGACTTCCCAATATTATTCAGCTACCTTGTTAAGAAACATGCGTCCAGGAGATCTTTAATCGTCGTCGTTGCAAGACATTGGACCATATCCGCCGCCCCATAATAAAGTTTGACCTGACCATCCGTTTCAACCCAAGCTCCGCATGTAAAAACGACATTCGGAGTAAGGCCGACGCGTTCGTATTACATTTCCGGGGACAAAATAGAGTAAGGGCAGGAGGCGATAACCTTACTCGGATCCTCCAAATCCAGGAGCATCACGCCCAAGTGATAAACGTATTGCGACTGACACATGACATGGACACCATGAAAAATCGTCAGCCAACCTTTTTCCGTTTTAATCGGAACCGCCCCTCCGCCAACCTTGCAATAATGCCAGTATTGAGCCGTGCGGCTGTAGGCCAATTTTGCTTTGCCCCAGTGAATCAGGTCCGGGGAATAATTTAACCATATCTCGCCGCCGGAAAGACCTGCATCACGTTCCATCAAAATATAGTCACCGTTTATTTTTTCAGGAAACAGAACACCGTTACGGGTGTTGACACTTCCGGGCAAGGAGACAAATTCGAATTTTTCAAAATCCTTTGTACGAATCATTCCGAGGCGGGAATTGAAACCACTATCGGCGGCTGCATGAACAATGAAATATTGCCCTTCGAGGGAGGTTACGCGCGGATCGTAATAACATCCTGCGATTGCGGCTTGATAAACAGGATCGTCGGGCAATTTAAACGGAGCGGGATCGGGCTTGAAATGATATCCGTCTTTACTTCTCGCCAGCCAAAGATGCTGACGAAGAGCCCGGTCTTCCACTCGGCAGACCATGATATAGGTATCGCCAAGTTTAGTAATTCCACTATTATAAACCCCTTTGATCGGCTCGGGAAAATCAGCGGCAGTAAGGATCGGATTATTTTCATAGCGGACAAGATTGCCAGGGGGGTTTCTTAGCAAAGTCATAAGATGTTTTCCTTCGCATATCAATTTGTTAATTTAGAATGCCAGCTCAATTACCACTGCCTGACGCGAGGACAGCGACAGTTCCAAAACTTGAGAAGAAATCTCCTGCGGACCTTTCAAAATACATTGAGGAGTATACCAGAAATGCGACGTTACCGTAGCCCGTGAAGTTTTTTTCCATCCTTTCAGGTCCACACGACATGTTTCATTTTTCTCAAAGGAGTTGATGAGCAGAAGACGATATCGCCCTTTGGCCAATTTCCACGCTGCTATCATGACCGCAGGAACCTCAATTTCGGTTTTGGGTCCTCCGCCTCTGATCACCCATGCGGTCTTAACCAAGGTCTGCGGTGAAAACAGCCTGGGTGGTTTGACAAATTGCCCGGACAGGCAAGGTTCACGAAGGGCAACATTATATAATGTTGCCAGATTCTTTACAAACGTGATCTCCTGCTCATATTTCGGATTCAACATCCAATGATAGATCCATCCAATCTGAATATCGTTGATCAGCATGTCGGCGACTTTCGAACAGAATCCGCCAGATTGCAGATCGGAACGCTCAAAGAAACGTCCCCAGAAAACAGTCTTGCCGCCATACACCGCCTGAGCCAATGGAATAGTTTGTGGCCCGCACATAAT
>CAYMXC010000020.1:284-16116 GCA_964394135.1 uncultured Phycisphaerae bacterium | reverse complement strand
ACAAGAATCTGATCGTCCTGGAAAAAGTTCAGCCGGTCAAAATTTTTTTCCAGGACGATCAGATTCTTGTAATCGACAAACCGGCAGGCCTGGATTCCAATCGGGGTCAGTTTGCCGGCGAGGAGACCATTCTGGATCGCCTGGAAAGACAGCTCAAAGACCTGACTGAGCCGCTACGACTGGTCCACCGTCTGGATCGCGATACCTCCGGGTTGATGGTCCTGGCCAAGACGGTCGAAGCTCAGAAAAGTTTGTCCGATCAGTGGGAAACCCGCAGTGTCGAGAAAATCTATTGGGCGATTGTCCACGGAGTGGTCGGTCCTTCCGAGGGTACGATTGACCTGCCATTGCGGAAGACCCAGCAGCCAGCCCGACCGGTCGTTCCCGACCACGAGGAGGGTAAAGAGGCCGTCACCGAATATAAGGTTCTGGAGCAATATCGGCGATTTGCCTTGGTCGAGGCCCATCCGCTTACGGGTCGCATGCACCAGGTGCGCGTTCATTTTTCCGCCCGTGGCTGGCCTTTGCTGGTCGATAAGCACTATGGTTCCGAACAGCCGCTGCTGTTGTCGAAATTTAAAAAAGGCTACCGACCTTCCCATCGCAAGGAAGAGGAAAAGCCCCTGATTGCCCGTCTGGCCCTGCACGCACACGCCCTGGCCTTCAACCATCCGAAGACCGGCGAGCGGTTGTCTTTTGAAGCGGAGCCTCCGAAAGATTTTTCCGCCGCCGTTAAACAGCTTGGCAAATACGGCCGCTGATCAGGAATACCTTGCAACCTTGAAACCGGGGGGGGATAATAAACAGATTATGGCAAAATTGAATCTACAAGGCGATCTTCAGCGAAATCGGCCCAAACGGCGTCGAATCCGGGCGATCAGCATCGCGCCGGCGCTGCTGACACTGGGAAATCTGCTTTGCGGTTTTGCCGCGATTCATTTTGCCTCGCGCCCGTGGTATGGCATTCATAATCAATTGCTGGAGAAACTTTTGCCGACGAATCTGGCGATGGCGTGCTATTTGATTTTCGCGGCGATGCTGTGCGATGCGCTTGACGGCCGGCTGGCGAGGTTTGCCCGGACAACCAGCGATTTCGGCGCACATCTGGACAGCCTGGCGGATGTTGTAAGCTTTGGAGCGGCCCCGGCGTTTATATTGGTGCGCCTCGTTATGAGCGTTTTTCCGGTCGTTCCCGATCAGGCTGTCTCGGAAGAAGCGATGATCGGCCCGATGGCGGGGACGGCGTTCGGCCGATTCTGCTGGATCGCGGCAGGGGCTTACCTGGCGTGCGGCGCATTACGGCTGGCGCGATTCAATGTGGAAAACGTAGCGGACGAATCCGCCCATATGAATTTCAAGGGTCTACCCATTCCCGGCGCGGCAGGGGCGCTGGTGTCAGTGGTGGTACTCAACGGCCAGGTGAATCCGGTTTCTCCGCTGGCGGGTTTCTCACAGGTGCTGGCCTGGGCTATGCCGTGGATCGCGATTTCACTGGGCCTGTTGATGGTCTCGCGGCTGAAATACGTACACGTAATAAATCGATTTTTGAGGGGCAAGAAGCCGTTCTGGGTACTTGTGGCGGCGATATTGGTCGGCCTGGGCTTTTTGCTTTGGCCACTTCTGGCGCTTGCGGTTTCCCTGTGCGGCTATGCCGTCAGTGGCCCCGTGGTCTGGTTGACCAGTTTTCATAAAGCCAGGGAAGTGGAGACAACGACCGGCTCGCATGAATTACAACAGTAGGCTTGGGTCTTAACGATGTTTTCCAATATGATCGGAGTTCAAAGGCCGAAGCCTGTTTTTTGGAGGTGTTATGGGTATAGTTACGCGTTTTGCCCCGTCGCCCACGGGATATTTGCATATCGGAGGGTCGCGGACGGCGCTGTTCAATTGGCTGTTGGCACGCAAGACGGGTGGAAAATTCGTTTTGCGAATTGAGGATACCGACCAGGTACGATCGACCGAGGAATCGACACGAAAGATACTGGAAGATATGCATTGGCTGGGCCTGGACTGGAATGAAGGCCCCGAAGTTGGCGGACCCAACGGGCCGTATTTCCAGAGTCAACGGCTGGAGATATATCGCGCTGCGGCGCAGCAGCTGCTGGCGGAAGGCAAGGCGTACAAGTGTTTCGAAACGCCGGATCAGCTGGCGGCCAAACGCAAGGAAAAGGGCTATAAGTATAATCCCGCGGACTTCGCCGTGACCCCAGAGGAGCAAAAGGCCTATGAGGCGGAAGGTCGGCCGTTCGTGGTTCGATTCCGCATGCCGGAAAAGGATATCACGGTTCACGACGTGATTCTCGGCGACGTAACGATGAAGTATTCAGAGCTGGAAGATTTCGTGATCATGAAATCCGACGGTTTTCCGACGTATCATTTCGCGGTGGTGCTGGACGATCATCACATGGGCGTAACGCACGTGCTGCGTGGCCAGGAACACCTGATGAACACGCCGAAGCATATCGCGCTGCAGGAGTCGCTGGGATTCGAACATCCGGTCTATGCCCACATGCCGTTGATTTTCAATATGGACGGCTCGAAAATGTCCAAACGTGATAAGGAAAAGGCGATCAAGGCGGGCAAAGTGCCCCCGGAGATCGATGTTCACGATTTTCGCGTGGCGGGATATATGCCGGAGGCGCTGTTGAATTTTGTCGCACTGCTGGGATGGTCGCCGGGCGGAGACCGGGAATTGATGACGATAGCGGAAATGACAGAACTGTTTTCCGTGGAGCGGATCGGCAAGACCAATGCGAAATTCGACCGTGAAAAGCTTCGGGCCTTCAATACGGAATACATCAAAAACGCTGATCGGACGAGGCTCAAGGCAGTGTTGAAGCAATTTTTGGAGGTAACGGATTATCCGCATTTGAAGTCGGCGGACGATCGTACGTTGGATCGAATACTCGACCTTTATCAACCGCGATCGCGAACGCTGGTTGAGATGGCGGAGAATTCCAGATTTTTATTTGTGAAGAGCGAAGAAATACAATTGGATCCCAAAGCTAGGGAGAAAGTTCTGATAAAGCATCACGGATATGATTTGCTTGAGGAGTTCAGGCCGGTGATGGAGCAGATCGATTCGTGGAATGCTGTGAAAATTCAGGAAACTATGGAAAAGTTTACGTCGGAAAAAGGAATCAAGCTTGCCGACCTGGCCCAGTCTTTGCGAGTGGCCATCAGTGGCGGCATGGTGAGTCCGCCCATCGATCCAACGCTGGAGTTTTTGGGTAAGGAAGAGACAACGAAGCGGATTGATCGTGTCCTCGGAGGTAGATGAAGCCAAAAGGCATAAAGGATATTGAAAAATGACAAAAACGCGGAGCACAACTATATTGTCGGTACGGCGGAGCAATCAGGTGGCGATGGGCGGCGATGGTCAGGTGACGCTGGGCGAGGTAGCGCTGAAACACGACGCTGTGAAAATTCGCCGTCTGGCGGATGGACAGGTTTTATGCGGTTTTGCCGGATCGGCAGCCGATGCGCTGGCGCTGGTGGAACGGTTTGAAACGCGTTTGAACGAAACGAAAAACATTCGCCGGGCGGCAATCGCGATGGCCAGAGACTGGCGAACCGACCGCGTGCTGCGCCGATTCGAGGCGCTGCTGGCAGTGGCGGATGCAAAAACGACACTGATTATTTCCGGATCGGGCGACGTGATCGAGCCGACGGACGGCGTGATCGGGATCGGCTCGGGCGGGTCTTACGCGACGGCGGCGGCGCGGGCGCTAATCGCCCACAGCCAACTGGACGCCAGGGGAATCGTGCAGGCGGCCATGGAAATCGCCGCGGATTTGTGCATTTACACAAACAGACAAATTCATATTGAGACATTGGAAATCAAGGAGTGATCCATGACGAGGATAAATCGGTCGGAAGGGAATGAAAAGCAGAAACAGGAAGAACCGACGGCGATACTGCTGCTGGAATCGGAGCTGACGCCGAAGCGAGTGGTTCAGGATCTCGATAAATTCATTGTCGGTCAGCAGTCGGCCAAACGCGCGGTCGCGATTGCGGTTCGGAACCGCTGGCGCCGGCTGAACCTGGACCCGAAACTTCAGCAGGATGTTGGGCCGAAAAATATGCTGATGATCGGCCCGACCGGTGTGGGTAAAACGGAAATCGCCCGCCGGCTCGCACAGATGGTCAGGGCACCTTTTATCAAAGTGGAAGCGACCAAATATACAGAAATCGGATATCACGGGCGAGACGTCGATGCTATCATCCGCGATCTGCTGGAGCTGGCAATCCGAATGGTGCGAGGAGAATTTGCAGAAAAGATCAAAGAGCAGGTGGACCAGCAGGTGGAGGAGCGGCTGATCGATTTGCTCCTGCCTGGCCGCCGGGAAAAGGCGGAGGAAAATGAAGAGGCCCAGCTGCGCCGACAGCGAACACGCGATAAGCTGCGGGAGCAGTTGCGTGCGGGAACCCTTGAGGACAAACTGATCGAAGTCGTTGTCGAGGAAAAGACTGTTCCCTTGGGCGTGATGACACCGTTGGGATTCGACCAGATGGACGATGAGTTCCAGGGAATGATCGAAAAACTTCTGCCCTCGCGAACGCAGACCAAAAAGGTTCCCGTTCGGGAGGCGCGAAAGATCGTTCACATGCAGCAGCTCGATGCCATGCTGGACCGTGAAAAGGTAACCGCCGAGGCGATTCGACGGGTAGAGAACACCGGGATCGTTTTTATCGATGAGATCGACAAAATCTGCGGGCCGGAATCGGCTCACGGGCCTGATGTTTCTCGGCAGGGCGTTCAGCGGGATCTTTTGCCTATCGTCGAAGGATGCACGGTCACCACGCGATATGGCCCGGTGCGAACGGATCATATTCTTTTTATCGGTGCCGGTGCGTTTTCGCGGTCCAAGCCCTCCGATCTGATGCCGGAACTTCAGGGGCGGTTTCCGATTCGAGTTGAGTTGAAGGAACTGAGCAAGGAAGACTTTGTCCGCATTTTGACCGAACCGGAAAACGCTTTGACCAAACAGCAGAAGGCCTTGATGGCAACGGAAGGAGTGGATATCGTATTTACCGACGGCGCTATCGAGATGATGGCGCAGATCGCTTACCAGGTAAATCAAAGTTCTCAGAATATCGGTGCCAGACGCCTTTATACCATTGTCGAAAAATTGCTTGAGGATGTCAGCTTCGACGCCCCGGAACTCAAGGGCAAGTCTATAACGATCGATGAAAAATATGTGAAGGAACACCTGTACGAACTGGCGAAAGACGAGGATCTTTCCAAGTTTATTCTGTAATTCGTTCTGCAGGGCGCGGCGTGCGGGCGCAGGGCTTTGCGAAACGGGAACATGGCTTTGACGAAAAGACGAAAAATCTGCGTACTGACCGGCACCCGCGCGGAGTACGGATTGCTTCGGTCGCTGATTCGGGCGATCGAGGAAAACCCACGCCTGGAGCTGCAGCTTGTTGTCACTGGGATGCATCTGGTCAGAGAGTTCGGAAACAGTGTGGCAATGATTCAGCGGGACGGGACAAAAATCTCAGCCCGGATTCCCATGTATAAAACAGCCGGGGATGTGCGCGCGAATTATCCCGCAAGTTTGGCGCGCGAGGTCGATCGACTTGGTTCCTGGCTGCTCAAGAATAAAACCGATATTCTGGTCGTCCTGGGCGACCGGCTCGCAGTTCTGGGCGGGGCCTTAGCGGCGCTTACCGCCAATATTCCCATTGCACATCTCCATGGCGGGGAAATCGCCACTGGCGATCTGGACGATCGTATCCGCTATGCCGTCAGTGCACTGGCTTCGGTTCATTTCGTTGCGACCGATGAATCCCGTAAAAGATTACTCAAAGCCGGGGAACCGCCAGAGCGAATTTTCGTCGTAGGCGCCTTCGGACTGGACGAAATATTCGAAGCCCGGAAGTCGTTGGGAGCGAAACAGCAGGCGGATTTCCGTCGGCGATGGAACCTGCCTCTCGATAAACCGGTTGTCGTACTGGTGCACCATCCCTGCGGATATGGGACCAGGCAGGAGTACGTTTATGCGGGCAATATTTTGAAAATATTAAAAGATTTTGACGGATTGATTATCGGTCCCAACAACGATCCCGGCCATTCGGGAATCCGTCGGGCCATTCGCCAATATCTTGCTGATCCTGAATTTAGGCAACACTGGCGATATGTTGATAACCTTGCCCGGCAGGAGTATCTGTTGGCGGTAACGTCGGCCGATCTGCTGGTGGGCAACAGTTCAAGCGGCATCATAGAAGCCAATGCCTTAGGTACTGCTGTGGTCAATATTGGTCCCCGCCAGAGTGGCAGGCAACGCAACGGTCAGGCCATTTTCGATTGCGATTACAAGCCGGATCGGATTCGCACAGCGATGAATCGGGCGATTCAGTTTTCGAAGACCCATAAAATCCGTTCCGACTACCGTTTCGGGCGAGGTGAGGCGGGAAGGCGCACAGCGGCTATTTTGTCTCAAATCCCACTGACGCGCAGCACAATCATAAAACCGCATGTATGAACAAGTTGTGCACGATCGGTTAAAAACGTAAAGGAAGGCTAAAAGTAAGGGCGGAATTTTTTTTTAATGTAAATCGGGGTTCATTCTTTTCCGAAAAACAAAAAGTAATAGTTTAGCCTTCGAAAATCAGTGTTGAAATCTTTATTGAAAGGTTTTTAAAGGATGACATCAGGATCCTTAACAAATGAAGATAAAGTGGCCAAAGCTGTTCAGCAGGTTACCCAGATTGCTACCTTGCCGGAGGTGACCGCCAAGATCATCCAGATTGTTGAGGATCCTCGTTCAACAACTCGTGACCTTCAAAATATCATTAAACATGACGTCGCCTTGTCCGCCAAAATATTAAAAGTGGTAAATTCGGCGTTTTATGGTCTGCCTCGACAGGTCAGCAGTGTGGACCGCGCTATCGTTTTGCTGGGATTGAGCACTGTCAAAAATATCGCCGTGGCGACCTCGGTTACTAAACTGTTTGGCGGCAATGAGATTTCCAAAACTTATACCGCTCGAAATCTGTGGGAGCACAGCCTGGCCTGTGGAGTTTTCTGCAAGATGATCGCTCAGATGCGCGGAATGGACAATTCCGACGAAATGTTTGTCGCCGGCCTGATGCATGATCTTGGCATCGTGGTGGAACGGCAGGTTTTTCCACATGAACTTGGAGATATCTTCGATCAAGCCTCCGTCCGCAACGTGGACCTCTGGCAAGTCGAGCAGGAGGTTTTCGGTGCCGACCACCAGACTTTCGGAACAGCCCTGGCTACTAAATGGAAGTTCCCCAATCTGTTTCAACTGACTACCGGTTATCATCATCATCCGATGAAGGCATCGGAACACTATCGCGAAATTGCGTCCCTTACACACCTGGCCGACGTCCTGGCTCTCAAAAAACAAGTCGGCTTTCATTTTGAATCCATCCACTATGAGGCAGAAACTGCCGCCCTGCTCGGTCTGAGCGACAAACAAATCGTTGAGCTTTACGAAGCATTCGACGAAAAGTACACCGTCGCAGAAATGGTCATGAAATAAAATCTCCTCCTGCAATATTCCAACAGTAAACTTTGTAAAATACCGTTTATTAATAAATTTTTCCATTGACTAATTTTGTTTTTTGGGGTATCATAACAATTGGTCATTGGAGGACCCAGTTGCTTAGTGACCAATTCCACGGAAATGATATGAAATGTACATGTGAGTGCATGCAGTGGAATTAATATAAATTAGAATAAGCAAAAGGGAGAGAGAAGCATGAGAACTGTAAGCCGGTACATGTTTGTATTGTGTTTGGTGAGCGGGTTTTGGGCGGCGGAGTCAAGGGCAACTCTATACTCAGTTACGAATATCACAACAGATAACGCTTCCAATATCATTATAGGTAAAGCCCAATTTTACGTACAAGTGGAGGATGCTGGGGCCGGTCAGGTTCGTTTCATAATCGGCAACAGTGGGCCTAGGACAAGCTCCATTGCGGAAGTCTACTTTGACAATGGAGTTACGCCGCTTCAGCTAGCCGGGCTGACAGCTATTGAGAACTCTGCCGGGGTGGAATTTACCAGCCCGGCTACGCCTTCGGAGCTTCCCGGAGCAAACAATGCCACTCCAGAGTTTCATACCACCTACAATCTTTCCGCGACGGCTAAACCTCCCAAGTCAAAACAGGGAATCAACGAAGGTGAATCTCTGGGGATTGTGTTCAATCTTGTTTCCGGGAAATCCTATTCGGATGTTATCAATGCACTTGGAGATGGGAGTTTACGTGTAGGGCTCCACGCTCAGTCTTTTGACCTTTCCGGCAGCGATTCATTTATTCTGATTCCCTCGCCTGCAACTCTCTCGCTGCTTATGGCCGGTCTGGCGACGTATGTCGGCTTCAAACGACGCTCGTAAGAACAAATGAGCCTTGCAGGGCTATTCGCACCGTTTCATAAAGAGGCACAGTGTCTTTTTGTTTGACCATCTCTTCCGGATATGTTAGAAAATCCATGGATTTATGTGTCTTTTTTACAGGGAAGAGGTTATGTCAAACGCTCCAACCGAATTATCCGACTTACGACGTCAAATCGATGATCTGGATGAACAGATTATTCAGCTGATCAATCGTCGTGCCGAGGTAGCTATTGAGGTTGGACAGATCAAGAACCGTTCCGGACAGGCCTATTACGCACCCGACCGCGAGAAGCAGGTATTTGATCATATTCGAGCGGTGAACAAGGGTCCCTTGCCGGACAAAGTGGTTCTGGCGATCTACCGTGAGCTGATCAGCGGTTGTCTGGCCCTGGAAAAACCTTTGAAGATCGGTTTTCTGGGCCCGGAGGGAAGTTATTCCCATATTGCTGCCACCAGACGCTTTGGAACGGCGGTGGACTACGCACCGCTTTCCGATATTCGAAGTGTTTTTCTTGAGGTGGCGCGGGGTCAATGCAATCTTGGGGTTGTTCCTGTAGAAAATTCGCTTGGCGGGTCCGTGATCGACACACTGGATGCGTTTGTCGAGCTGGATGTGAAGATTTGCGGAGAGCTGATCCTGTCGATACATCACAATTTGTTGGCCAATTGCCCACTGGAGGCGATTCGGATTATTTACTCCAAGCCGGAGGTATTTTCTCAGTGTCGCGACTGGCTGGCGGCTCATGCGCGGGATATTCAGGTCATACCGGTGGCTTCGACTTCCAAAGCGGCGGAACTTGCCGCCCAACAGCCCGAAGCCGCTGCCATTGGGTCTAAACTGGCGGCGGATCTTTACAAGCTTGGGGTTATTTGTGAAAACATCGAGGACAATCCAAACAATTTCACCAGGTTCCTGATCCTGTCCCGCAAGATGGCGAACAAGACCGGACAGGATAAGACCGCCATTCTCTTTGCCACGGCTCACCGCTCGGGTGCGCTGGCAGAGGTGCTGGATGTTTTTCGGAAGTACAAAGTCAACCTGACCAATATCGACACTCGGCCTTCGGGTCGACAGACATGGGAGTATTATTTCTTTGTCGATACGGAGGGTCATCACGAAGATCCGGACATGCAGGCTGCCATTGCCGAGGCCCGGCAGCACTGTCTGCTCCTTTCGGTTCTCGGTTCATTTCCCAAGGCGTCCGAACCGATCGAATAACATCACAAACGATTGAAACGGGAGAATTCCTATGATCATTATCCTTAAGCAGGGTTCCGATGAGAGGGTGATTGGCGAAGTCGTTGCCCGCATTAAGGAATTGGGGCTTACTCCGCATATATCCCGGGGCGAATATCGCACGATCATCGGCGCGATTGGCGAGGAAAAACCCGACGTCGTTCCATTTTTTGAGGAGATCGTCGGGGTCGAGCGTGTCGTCCCGATCATGAAGCCCTACAAGCTTGCTTCGCGGGATTTCCATCCGGAGGACAGCGTTTTTAAGGTGGGAAAAGTCAGGATCGGTGCAGGCTCTATTACTGTCATAGCCGGACCCTGCGCGATCGAAAGCGAACAATTGCTAATGGAAGTTGGAGAGTCGGTGAGGTCGGCCGGGGCAGGTATTCTCCGCGGCGGGGCTTACAAACCTCGAACCAGTCCTTATGCCTTTCAAGGCCTGGGTGAGGCGGGCTTAAAAATTCTTCGCGCCGTCAGCGACCGATTGAATATTCCCGTGATTACGGAAGTCATGGACCCGCGTGATGTCGACCTGGTCGAGCGCTATACCGATATTATTCAGGTTGGGGCCCGCAACATGCAGAATTACAATTTGCTTCAAGAGGTAGGCAAAACGAATAAACCGATTTTTCTGAAACGTGGGCTGGCAGCCCCGATCAAGGAATGGCTGATGTCTGCGGAATATGTTTTGGCTCAGGGCAACGACCGGGTGATTCTCTGCGAGCGCGGGATTCGTACCTTCAGTGAAGATACACGATTCACGCTGGAAATTTCTGCTATTCCGATTGTCAAGGAAGTTTCGCATCTGCCGGTTTTCGTGGATCCGTCACACGCAGCCGGCCGGCGCGATCTGGTGGCTCCGCTGACTCTTGCCGCCATTGCCGCCGGTGCGGATGGAGTGATGATCGAGGTTCACAGTTGTCCCGATCAGGCCAAATGCGACGGACCGCAGGCTATGTTTCCGAATAAGTTTGAAGAACTGATGGCCTCTGTGCGCCGATTTGCCGAAGTCATGGGTAAAACGATTTCTACCAATGAATAAGATTCAATCATCGCAAGGGTTTTAACTGAGTGGATTTGTTGACAAGCAGTGTCGTTCATGATGAAATAGAACACTGCAAACGGTTTGATATGTGAGAGAAGGAGACGATAATGTCGCGTGCAACTTCGAAGATAATCAAAATATCAGTGGTTTTGATGGCGATCCCCGTCGTGGCCGGCTGCTCTGCATCCGGCTTATATGCACAATTGCTGATGACGGGAAGCAATACGCTGGTCGCGGAACTTGCCGCGGCTCTGGCCAATTTCATTTCGGCGTCCCTGTTCGGGACTACTACCACTGTCTAAATCTCCGCATGGATTTTGCACATAAGTGTGTTCGTCCCGCTGGCTGATTTTTCCGCCGAAGACATTCCGGAATGATATTTCAGCCCGTTTTCCGGCTGTTGTTTGAAATTCGTATGAATTCGCCTTGTTTTTGTTTTTCATGTGGCTGATTGGGGGGATGCTTGTATAATTTAGTGCTACAATTAAATTGAAATAATGGAAAGCGGAACGATTATGACCAGGCGTAAAAAATATATTATCGGTATTCTGATATTTGTCGTTTTCTACATGCTTCTCAACAGCTGGTATCAGAAGCGCAAGTCGGATAAATTGAGTTTCGAGAAGCCCGAGTTTGCCACTGTTTTTCGGGGCAATCTGGAGGTTCCGATCAGTGCGACCGGATCGGTAGAGCCGGATTCCCGCACTGAGATCAAGTGCAAATCAAGCGGGCGTGTTCAGAAGATTTACTTTGACGCGGGCGATATGGTTCACAAGGGCGATCTGCTGGTGGAGCTGGACCCTGTGGACGAAGTGCGTTCACGGGACAGCGCCAAGGCGGAAATGGATCGTGCGCTGGCGAGTCTGAACCTGGCGGAATCGGATGAGAGCAAGATCAAGATGGACTGGCCGATGCAGGTGCAGACTGCACTGGCGGCACTGGAGGCCGATCGAGCCACGCTGCAGGGCGCGGTTCTGACCTTTAAACGGCAGGACGCCATTCGCAAGGGTTCAAATCCCCAGCGCGTGACGCTGGATGTGGTCGATCCCGCCAAGGTAAAACCTGTCCCGTTCGATTTTAAATTCACATTCGATCCCAAATATAATGCCGTAATGGATCACATTCGGAAAACCATTGCCACCGCGGAGCAGGAATTCATCGAGGCGGGGAAACTGGTGACTTACGGCAAGGGCATCATCGATCAGGACAGGCAAAAGGCTAGCAACGATAACGGCGTGTCGCCCCTGGAATATCAGGAAGCACTGATTACCATGTGGCAGGCCCAGGCCAAACTGATGACCAGCGACGCCAATCTTCGCAGTACCGTCAATAATTACATTTTGGTTCAGCAGGCGGGCATGAAGGTTCGAGTTTCTACGGAACTGCTGCGTCAGACACGTGTGGCCCTCGATCAGGCTGAACAGCGGGTGAAGGATACCAAGGTTTACGCCCCGCAGGATGGGCTTGTCCAGGAGGTTTTTGTCCGGGAGGGTCAGATCATTTCCAGTGGAATTACGACCGTTACGGGTGGAACGCCACTGATGATGCTGGCCGATGTATCGAATCTGTTTGTAGAGGCCGACGTGGATGAGGCCGATATCGGTCGCGTTCGCGAGCTGGCTCCTGTGAATCATTCAGCCCGACTCGGTTTCATGGATCTGCTGAAACCCCAGACGACTCAGGCGGTGAAACTGACCAAAGAAAACGAGGAAGAAATGGCTCTGCTTCGGGCCGCCAACAATGTGGAAGTGACTGTTGATGCCTTTCGCGAAGACAAATTCACCGGCAAGGTCGATCGGGTTTATCCGAACCCAAAAAATATCAACAACGTCGTCACCTACAGGGTACGAATTTTATTGACCAGCCCCAATCGGACACAATTGATGCTCGGAATGCACGCGAATGTGAAATTCACGTCGCGCAAGCTGACGAATGTTTTGCTGGTGGTGAATGAAGCGATCAAAAACAAAAACGATGAACATGGCGTTTATATCGAAGGACCGGACAAAAAGCCGATGTTCATTCCGGTCAAGGTAGGCCTGACCGACAGCACGAACATCGAACTCAAAACCGACAAACTTAAGCCTGGCGACCAGGTTTTCACCAAATTGCCCCTGATGCGGGAAGACGAAGAAAAGAAAAATGAATAGTCAAAGCCCGACAAATAACCAAACTGCAAGAACGCCTCTGATCAAAGTGGTGAATCTGAAAAAGGTTTATTGCATGGGGTCTTCGGACGTTCACGCGCTGGCTGGGGTCAACATGGAGATATATCCCGGCGAATTTGTCAGCATCACGGGTGCCAGCGGATCGGGCAAAAGCACGATGATGGGAATTCTCGGATGCCTTGACCGACCGACAACGGGTCAATATATCTTCGACGGAAATCTGGCCAGCGAATTGTCCGACGCCAAGTTGGCGCGGATTCGCAACAGTTCCATCGGCTTTGTTTTTCAGACCTTTAACCTTCTGCCGCGAACTTCGGCGGCGGAAAATGTTTCCGTGCCGCTATTTTATGCGAGGAAAGTGCGCACGCACAACGTGGCGCTAGAGGCTCTGAAAATGGTCGGTTTGGCCGATCGGGCTCATCATGTGCCTTCAGAACTGTCGGGTGGTGAACGCCAGAGGGTCGCCATTGCACGGGCGATAGTCAACAAGCCCAAGCTCCTGCTGGCCGACGAACCCACGGGCAACCTCGATACCCACACAGGTGCGCAGATCATGATGATTTTTCACCAGCTTCATGCCAGCGGCGTGACCATCGTTCTGGTTACGCACGAACCGGATATCGCGGTGCAGGCTGAGCGGATAATCCAGATGCGGGACGGCAATATCGTGCATGACGGGCCGGTCGATGCGGAGAAAAGGGCGCAAGCGATCGAGCTGACTGAAAAACTGGCGGAGGAAAAACGAAAACGCTCCGAAGCGGCGAACACAATTTAACCCCTGTATAAAATAGTTTAAGATATGTTTTACTTGCGAATTATTTTGGCGTCGATTCGAGCCTTGCGAACGAATCTTCTTCGTTCGCTGTTGGCAACGCTCGGTGTGATTATCGGCGTGGCGGCAGTAGTGGCTGCCATGTCCATTATCGAAGGTCTTCGAAAGGAAGTTCAGAAATCAATCGAAAGTTTCGGCTCAAATGTCCTGCAGGTGTTCCCCGGCGCTTCCCGCAGCGGTGGTCGGCAGATCGGTGAGGTCAACACGCGGTCCATCGATGATGCGGAGCAGATTGCCGACTTATGTCCGGCGGTAAATCGATCGGCCCCGGAGGTGCTCGGCATCTCACAGGTAAAATTTTATGCGCGCAACATGCAGTGCACGGTTCTGGGTACCATGCCGCAATATACCGATATCCGTGATTACCGCGTTAATGAAGGACGATTTTTCAATCGCAGCGATGTCAAATCTGAAGCCTATGTGGTCGTTCTGGGCTATAAAGTGGCCAGGGAACTTTTCGGTCACGGTTCGCCTCTGGGGTTTGTAGTCAAGATCAACGGCAAACCCTTTACCGTGATCGGCGTGATGGAAAAAAAGGGCACGATCGGATTCACGCGCGTGGATGAACAGGTATCAATCCCCGTGACGACGGCTATGAAACGTCTGTTCGGCTATCGCAGCGTTCAGTCGATTTCCGTCCAGGCAAAAAGTACGGAATTGACCAGTGCGGCACAAAAACAGATCACCTCGCTTCTCCGCAAACGCCATAAGACGCCCCCCGGCGAAAAAGACGACTTTACAATATTCAATCAGGAGCAGCTGCTCAAAAACTTCCAGGAAACTTCTCAGAAACTCAGTATTGTTTTCTACAGTATTGCGGGAATAAGTCTGGTGGTCGGGGGTATCGGTATCGCCAATATCATGCTGGTCTCTGTGACCGAACGGACACGAGAGATCGGCGTTCGCATGGCAGTTGGAGCTGAGCGATCCGACATTCTCGCACAATTCCTGGCGGAAAGCAGCGCGATTAGTGTTATTGGCGGGTCCATTGGCGTGCTGGTCGGTTATGGGTTCAGCAACGTGCTGACCAATATTTCCGCGCAAATGTTGAAAGTCTATGTTCCCGCGTCGGCCATTATCACTGCTCTAACCGTTGCTTTCATGACTGGAGTCATCAGCGGAATGTATCCGGCCTATAAGGCTTCACGACTCGATCCGGTCGAGGCCCTGCGCTACGAATAATTATTCCTTCCCGGATTGATTTACCGTCGCCTCAGATTGCGGGGAACTGAAATATGTACAGCGAATCCACGCCCAATTCAGGGACAGATGCAAAATTATGCAGATGACGAATGCTATCGCCAGGGCAAAATGAATTTCGCCCCAATCATGTCGGCGAAGAGATAAAAAAGTCGATGGCTGAGTTGCTGATCGGTCGGTATCCAGCTGCGTCTGATGACGCCCCCAGCCTCTGCCGCTGCCTTGGCCGTAACGATGCAGACCACCCGTGCCTGGAGGTAGAACACTTTCGAGAACGATGCCGGTCAGTATCATCGCTATTAACAAAAACACCAGAATCATATTCACATACTTGTTCCACTGATGTGTTCGCATTTTGACATCCCCTTGTCAAAAACCACTAATTTACGTCGTTTATTCCATGTTATCTTGCGTTCCGGTCACATCCCGGGACTTGACGTATTTGATGCCCACCGGGCGTTCTCGAAAAAATTCCTTGAAGATGATTTTCAGGGCGACTGCCACGGGAATTGCCAGGAGCAGGCCCAGGAAACCGAAAAACGATCCGACCAGCAGGATGAAAAAAGTAGTGATCGGGTGCAGGCCGACCATTTTTCCCTGTATCAGCGGAGAGAGAACCAGGCCGTCCAGAAGTTGAACGATCATGAAAATCAGAAAAACGAAAAATGGATGCCGAAAATCGTTAAAGTGAATGTAAGCGATGATCAGACTCGGCACCAGGCCGAAAATCAAGGGGAGAATGGGCACGACATTTAACACTCCGATCAGCAATCCCAGCAGCCAACCGAAGGGCAGACCGATCAATGTAAAGCCTACAGCGGTAAGAACGCCGACGATCAGACAGACAATAATTCGGCTGCGAAAAAAGCTCAGGGTCGTCCGGCCGATCTCTGTGCCCACGTATTGCACTCGCTCGAAATGTCGGATTTCTTTCATGGATCAGATCTCTATATACGACCCAGTTTGGCAAGAACGGCC
>CAYMXC010000020.1:0-238 GCA_964394135.1 uncultured Phycisphaerae bacterium | reverse complement strand
TGCTGGAAACCGTGGATGCTTCGATCATTTTTTTTCGAGCTCCTGACTTTTCTGAAAAGCGTTCAGGTCGATGTTTGTGGCCTCGGCGAGTTCCGGCCAGATAAACTCCCTGAATAGGATTTTGATCGCCGCTGCGGCTGGAATGGCCAGGATCAGGCCGAAAAATCCTGCCAGGTCCGAGCCGATAAAGATGACCACGATCGTCGTGATTGGGTGCAGGCCGATGAGTTTACCCTGA
>CAYMXC010000019.1:0-16311 GCA_964394135.1 uncultured Phycisphaerae bacterium | reverse complement strand
AGCGGTAAGGTTCCTGGGTTCATGCAGATTTCGCGTCATGATCGTAAAGAATACACCGATGGCGAAAATGCAACCTCCGAGCGTAAGAAAAGCGTTCGGCCAGGCAATATCGGCTGCGAGCAACCTGCCTACCAGGAACGGTGCGAAAATAGCACCTAGGCAGAAAAAGACCTGGCTCAAACTGAGCATCTTGCTGGACCCCGGTCCATTGAATTTGCAGATCATTACCGAACTGAAAGTTTCGACCAGTCCGCCCAGAAAGCCCAGTGGAATTGCCCAGGCGATGAACCATTGGATATTGGGCAGAAAGGCGCCGAGGCCCAGAATGATTCCGACACCGAGAATTCCGAAAATAACCAGACTGCGATTGCTGATGCCAAATCGTTGAGCAGCCCATCCGCCTGTGATCGATGCCACGGCGAAGCAGACAAACTGGAGCATGAAAATGTAGCCGAAATTCACATAGCTGATTTTGAATTGCCGTGCAATTGTGGTTGCCAGGGGCGGAACGGCGTTCGAAGTGAGTGCAAACGCTGATAATGTCAGGAACGTTGCTACCAATCCAAGTTTAACTTCTCGTGAGAGCATGAAATTTATCTCGTATCGTATTAGTTTCTCAGAAAAGAAAACGGCCGGTTTTGTGCCGGCCGTGGAAGATCAATTGATGCGTGAGTATTCTGACCTATTGGATTTCCGGCTCTGCCTCGGCATCGTGTTTGGGTGCCGGGGGTGACTGTGTTTCCGGTGCGATGCCGCCCAATTGGGTTATCTTACCCTGTGCCTCGGTATTTGTGGGATCGAGCCGATAGGCCTCTTCATACTGCTGGAGCGACTGCTCATGTTTGCCGATTTTTTCGTAAAATTGACCAGCCTGGATGTGAGCATTGACGTCATGGGGGTCGACCGCCAGGGCCTGCTTGATGGCTACCTCAGCCTCATCGTAAGCACCGGCCTCCATGTAGGTTTTCGCCTCAAGCAGTAGGCTTGCCGCAGAGGGGCCCTGTACTTTTGTGCCCCATTTGGATGTCTTGATCATCGCATCGATTTCTCCCCGAAGCTTCATGACCTCTACACGTGCCTGGGTTGTTTGGGGGTTGCCCGGATCGGCATCGATTGCCAGTTCACTCCAATATCGGGCCTGTTCCAAATCGTGAAGCGCAGCAGCGGTATTGTTGATAGAGAAATTCTTTTTGGCAAATTCGACGTGGCATTGTGCCAATCCGATCAGCGGTGCGGAATATTCCGGTTTCAGGCTGTGAGACCATTTATAGTAGCCCGCAGCCTTTGTATAATCGCCGGCACAGAACTCACCATATCCGCGATTGTAAACTTCAATTGCCTTGTACCGCCTGTCCTGATAACAACCGGTCAGGCACAATAACGTTATTCCAACCAATACCAATTTCGCGATACCAGTCATGACTGGACATCCTTTCATCAAAAAACATGGCCTTAGATCATAACACCATGCGGGCGATGTTGCAACATGCAAGCGGAGCGCATAACGCACCTGTTCCGCCATTTTATATTTCGGCTTGAAATCCCTTTGAAGTTTAACGTTATGTCTTTATTGGTTCGACCGGCAGGTGACGTTTTCTTCGCCAGGCGAGTTTTACCATTACCGCCAAACCCCAAAAGAGCATCAGCAGTACAAGTCGTGAAGCCAGAACTACAGGTCGATTTTCCGGAGTAACATCTTTCATTATGATAATATCCCACCATCGCTTGACGAACCAGAAAGCGAGGATGGTAATAAGAATCGAAGGCGTTATGAATTTAATAATGAATTTATAAATTGCTGGAATTCTGAGGTTTGCTCCGTAATGAATTTCTTCCCATGCACGGTTGATGCCGAAAACCCATCCGAAGAGCAGTACCTCAATGAGTGCAAAAATTACCAGGCAGAATTCTGCGGCCCAGAAGTCCAGATCATCCAGGACTCCGTATCGGAGAAAGAAAATCGATAGATGTGACAAGATAAAAGTTCCCGAGCTGAAAATAAGAACAGCAGTTTTTTTGTCTATGTCCAGCTCGTCTTCCAGAAACGAGACCGCCGGTTGTGCCAGCGAAATTGAAGATGTAATTGCCGCCAGGAACAAGAGGATGAACCAGATAGTGGAAAAGATTTGTCCAAAGTGCATGTTTTTGAAGATCATTGGCATTGTAATGAAACCGAGGTCGAAAGTACCACCTGTGGCGATGTTGCCGATTTCCGAGGGGCCGAAAAATGCGTAGGCAGCAGGAATTATGATAGAACCACCGAGGATGACTTCTGCGAATTCGTTGGTAGATACTGCGGTCAGGCCCGACAAGGCCACATCATCGCCCCGTTTCAGGTAGCTCGCATAAGTCAGGATGACGCCGATTCCTACGGAAAGGGTGAAAAAGACCTGTCCTGCGGCAGCGAGCCAGGTATCTGGGTTTCGAAGAGCGGAAAAGTCGGGATTCCACAAAAAGCCCAGACCCTGGTTGATGTTCCATGATGGTTTCGCATCGTCCGGCGTTCCAAGAGTGATCACGCGAATCATGAGGATGATGCCTAGAATTAACAGTAAAGGCATGGCGATGTTGCAAAGAGTTTCAATGCCGCCGCGGATGCCTCGGTAGAGGACCAATACGTTCAGCAGATGTGTAATGATGAAGAAGAAGTATGCCCAGCCGATGCCGTGGAAGAATTGATTGGTTTGAATGCCTTGATATCCGCGGAGGAAATCGATCATACTCTGACGATCTCCGCCGGCATGGAAGAGCGAGCCTGTGCTGGAGAAAAAGGCATAACCGAGTACCCAGGATTCGATATAGATATAGTACATGTAAATAAGAATGGGGCCTACGATCCCGATAATTCCGAAATATTTGATGAAACGGTTTTTTTGCCAGATGCTGTGGAAAATGCCCGGGGCTGTTCCATGTCCGAATCCGCCGCCATATCGTCCTATGGTCCATTCCACCCACATCAGGGGCACGCCCAGCAGAAGGAGGGAAATGAAGTACGGAATCATGAAGGCTCCGCCGCCATGCTGGGCGACCTGGCTGGGAAATCGCAGAAAATTGCCCAGTCCGACCGCACTGCCCGCCACGGCCATGATGATTCCGATCTTGGTACCCCAACCTTCTCGTTTTGGCTGCAAATCCGTCATGCGTCATCTCCGTTTGACAGGTCGCTGGTTTATCATTAACAAAACAGTTGAAGTCCGGTCAATTTGGTCGATACAATTCAATATTTTAAGATTGCAGGATATTATAAATAAAGATTTCGGGAAAATCATTAAGAGGTTTACGAATGGCTAAAGATTACGGAAAGATTTTCGGCAGGTCGATCGCCTGGACTCTTGTTGTGTTCCTTGGTGTTTTATTGGCCTTGCCGGTTTTTGGGAAGGATACATCGGATTCATCGAAAGAACTGGCCCGGCTGATCTATACCGGTCAGTTTAAAGAGGCGGAAAAGGCTTTAGTCACTCAACCCGAATATTCAGCAAAAAGTTCCGTGAGTCCTCTGATCGCTCATCTCCGGAAATTCGGCGAAATATCAGCTCGCCGTGAGACGTTGCGTCTTCAGACGTATGAGGAAAATGTTCGCGAAGCCAAGGCTTGCCTGGCACGCGCGACTACACAGCCTACTGCCACGCGACCTGCCGTTTCGCCACAATCGCAAAAAGCTACGTCTTCGGCACCGGCAAAATCCAGTGCAGTTGAAAAGTCCTTTTCGCAAACTGATCTGGAAAAGGCCCTGACGGCCGCTCGTAAGGCCATGTTTTATGCCAAGGAACCTAAAAAGTTCGGTCAACTCGACTGGGTTCGGAAAATCGCCGATGAGGCCAAAGTTCTTGCTAATCGTTATCTTCAACAGCATGAATGGCTCAAGGCCGGTAATGTCTATGCAGAGCTTGCCACCATTTATGAAGACGACAAGACATATGATAAGCTGACCCGTGATTGTGCGATGCGGGTACGTTTTGAGGCGACTTATAAACCTAAAAGCGATTGGCAGGAAGAGACCAAGAATATTACCATCGATGTGGTTCCAGAATCGAGTGTGCAGGTTTCCACCTATTATGTCGAAAAGCCCGATTTTGCCAAAATGGCCAGTTCGGCGCTTCAGAACATGCGTGTCATGACCGAAATTCCCAAGCTCGGGCAAGTATTCCCTGCGTTGGCCGATGCGAAGAAGACCGAGGCCTTCGATCGGGAGCTTAAAAAGCTTGGCGAACAAATCAAAGATCAGGCAAAAAAGAAAAACTTTTCCACCCGCGATTTCTGGCAGGTGTTCGTCAAGCTCATGGTCGTCAACGGCGATACGGTCGCATTGCCCGAAAACGTGATTATCAAGGAGTTCGTTGATTCCGCTTTCACGGAGCTCGATCCATTTACCAATGTCATCTGGCCGTCGGAAATGCAGGATTTTGACAAACATACCATGGGCCGGTTCAGCGGGGTCGGAATCCAGATTTCCAAGGAAGACAATAAACTCAAGGTTGTCACGCCGATTCCAGGCTCACCGGCCTTTCAGGCCGGTATTGTTCCCGGTGACATCATCGTTACGATTAACGGCGAAAAGGCGGAGGAGCTCAGTATCGACCAGGCGGTCAAAAAGATAACCGGTCCGAAGGGTACGCGAGTGAAACTTGGAATCTATCATCCCTGGACCGACAAGACGACTGAATTCAATCTGATCCGGGACACTATTATCATTCAGACGGTCAAAGGGGTTAAACTCGACAAAGATAACAAATGGTCCTATTTCATCGATCCGGAACGGCGGATTGCCTATATCCGACTTACGCAATTTACTGACTCGACTCCCGCCGAACTCACCGACGCTCTCAAGAAGATTTCTCGCGACGGAGGGAAGGGACTGATTCTTGATATGCGTTTCAATCCCGGCGGAACTCTCAAAGCTGCCTGGGAGACCGTAGACTTGTTTGTTACCAAGGGAACCATTGTTTCCACACGTGGCAGAACTGTGCCAAACTGGAAGGAAAGTGCAAGCAACCGAGGCAACAAGTTTGTGGATTTGCCGATGATCGTTCTGATCAATAAATACAGCGCAAGTGCGGCTGAAATTGTTGCCGGGGCCCTGAAGGATTATCACCGGGCGTGGATCGTCGGTGAACGAAGTTTCGGAAAAGGAAGTGTTCAGAACGTTATTTCGCTAGTCAATGATACATGCCGGCTTAAGATCACCACGGCACATTACTATCTGCCTTCGGGTAAATGCATTCACCGGAAACCTGACAGCAAGGAGTGGGGAGTGGACCCGAATCTGACTATTGAATTGACTCCAAATGAAGTTCGGGATGAAATCGATATTCAACGCGACGCGGAAATTGTTACCCAGGTCAACGGTCACAAAGTAGATACTCGTCCAGCCACCCGTCCGGCGGCAACCGCTGTGCCCCGTTCGAATCCTGATGATTCCGACGAAATCGAGAGCGATACCCAAAAGCCGAGAAAATATCCGCCGGTCGATATTCAGCTGGACGCTGCTATTGCAGTGATGCAGGCACGACTGGCGTGGAATGTCGGATGGGATCAGATCGATAGAACTCAGGTTACCTCGGATAATTCTTCGTTGGCAGAAAACCATGAAACCGATTCAAAGTAGCAAATTTGTTGTTCTTTCCGCGGTGATTTTTGCCGGATTGGTGATCCTGGCGGGGTCACAGCTGCTCAGCTGTGCCGGTACGGACGAATTTTCCGTCGTACGTATGGAGAACGATCAGAGCAAGCAATTGGCAGGCAGGGAGAAGAAGGTTGATCTGACATTTGTTATTTCCGGATCGACCGCAGGCGATTTTGAACCTTGCGGCTGCGGGGGAGTCTTTGATGGTGGATTGTCCCGTCGGTCTTTCGTGATTGAAAAGCTTCGGCAGTCTAATACTGACACTCTTCTGGTTGATACGGGAGATATAACCACAGGCGGTTCGGTTACTCAAACCGAATTTTTAGCGGAGGCATATCATTTTTTGCGATATGACGCCATTGCGCTGGGCGAAGGTGACCTTCGCGTCGGCTTTGATGCCTTTAATAAGTATGTGAAACAATATGAGCTGCCGGTTGTTGCCAGTAATGTCAAATTTAAAATTCATGTACCCGTTCGTGAGGTTATTACGATTCACCGGTGTAATCGGAAACTGGCGGTTATCTCCGTGATTTCCGATCGCTGGCTGGCTATTTTGCCCGATGCCATTCGCAATCAGATTGTGTACGAACAGCCTGTTCACGCTATTCGGCGTCTTGCCGCCCAACTGAAAAGTCAGGGTTACGACGCTGTGATTCTTCTTTCGCATCTTGGAACCAGTGAACGGAAGAATGTAGAAACCGGTCTGGACTGCGTGGATCTCTGGATCGATAACGGCGGCCATCAATGGGTAGTCGAGCAGATTAAAAATGCAACAGGTCAATCAACACAGCCTGTCAATATTGATATCAATCGTTATCCGCCGCTTCTGATTTCCTGGCAAAACGATCGCAAAATCGGTATCGCTGGGATCAAATGGAAAGATGGAAAAATTACTGTACCAGTCATGGAAATGTTCCATTTGGTGAAATCCATCCCCGAGGATAAAAGATTCATTGAACTTTACGATGCCTATAAATATGCCGCTCGTCAGGAAATGATCAATCGTATCATGAATCCCAGGATTCAGACCGATAGTGACGCAAAGGTCCGGCCGGTCGAATTTCCATACGTCACATCCGAAACCTGCGGTGCTTGCCATCCGAAGATATACGAGTTTTGGAAGTCCACCGGCCACAGCCGGGCATTCGGCATTTTGGAAAAAAATAAACGTGACGCTGATGTGAACTGCTGGGCTTGCCATTCCACAGGATATCGGGAACCGGGCGGTTTTATCGATCCGAAATCCACGCCCAAATTTCGCGATGTTGGCTGTCAGGCCTGCCACAAGGTCGATCTGAGCAACCATCATAATGAACCAGCTCAGTCACAGTACCCCGCCATTGCCAAAATGAAAGCCAAACGCGTTAGCATCACTCAATCCTGGCAATGTCAGCGATGTCACGTGCCGCATAGAAGTCCGGATTTTGACTATCGAAAGTATCTCAAGCGAATCAATTGTTCAAACGAGAAGAATAGCTTGTCGAATCCAACCACGCGTCCGGTAAAGTCATCATCCTGATCTTTATTTTGAGTTTCGTTTTTAATTATTGGAGCACTATGACTCTTCAACATTCCACAATTTCGGTTGAAATTATCGATTCGTGGACTATTCGGGTGAACGCTGGAATCGTACAGACGCAGAAGGGACGCATTACGATTGTCGAGCCAGTTAGCATTGGGGTTCCCCCTTTACAGTTGCGTCAAGTTCGCGATGAGCGGCATGAAACGCTGCCGATTTATGATGAGAATCAGGGCGTCTGGTGTCGCGGCATTCGGCTCAACGAGTTGATTACCGAAGTATGTGTTGCCCCTGGTTTGCTGGTTCCGCAAAGCCTCCGGATCAAAAAATCATCCGGTGAATCCGAAATATTTTGTTCCGATCGCGATTACAAGGCTGATCCGGTCTGGGCGACATGCGGACGAATACCTGGTAGCAGAATTCGAGAGGATCAGCCTGTTTTCCTGGATTATGACTATTGTCCCTGCCGGTTGGATTCCATCGCGGTCAGCTGCGACGGTGGTGTCAAACTGGTGCTTGGAAATCCTGGTATAGGGGAGATTCATCCGCCTGTACTGGAGGAGGATGAAATTGCAGTGGCCAATATCTGGCAGGGCGGACGAATCGAAAAATTGACGGACGAAAATATTTATGTTATCGAGCCCGAAATTCCAGTTTGCAGGCCGAGTCGGTTTGTCGCAGAAAGCCTTTTGCCTAAAACCATGGCAAAATTACGCCAGCGTCAGTCTCTGACAATTGTTGCCTGGGGCGACAGCGTCACCAATTACTGCAATTACCAGGCGAAATTCGCCGAAGGGCTGCGTTTACGCTTTCCGCATACTCCTATTACTCTCTATACCGCCGCATGGCCGGGCGCGACCAGTCTGGAGTATATGCGTTCGCCGGCGGGGAGCAAATATGACTTCGTCCGGGACGTCCTAGACCGAAATCCGGATATGGTCACCATCGAATTTGTCAACGATGCTGCGATGGATGAAAGTCAGACGTTGTCCAATTATGAAAAGGTATTAGACCCACTGCGAAAAATCGGAGCGGAAATCATTTTGATCGTCCCGCATCTCGTTCGGCCCGACTGGATGGACATGAAAACCATGAAATTCGACGAAGACCCCAGGCCTTACGTCAAGGCATTGAAAAAGTTTGCTCTGAGCCACAACATCGCACTTGCGGATGCGTCGAAATATTGGACTCGTCTCTGGCGGCAGGGAATTCCCTACATAACTCTACAGATCAATTCCATTAACCACCCCGATGAACGAGGCCATAAGATATTTGCGAAAGCGTTGCTGGAACTGTTCCCAGAAAATTAGAAAAAGAGGTATTTCATATGGCGTTAATGCATTGTCAATTTTTCTCTAATGTTCTCGGCATGGCCGTTTCGATGGATGTGATTCTGCCTCAGCCGGCCAATCTGCCGAATGAGAAGAAAAGTGCCGCACTTCGGAAAAAGTGGCCTGTTCTTTATCTTCTACACGGCCGATCGGACGATCATACCATCTGGCAGCGGCGAACCTCCATCGAGCGATATGTGGCCGATAAAGAGCTGGCGGTGATCATGCCGAACGCCGAGCGAAGCTGGTATACAGACACTGCGAGCGGGCAGCGATACTGGACTTTCGTCAGCGAGGAACTTCCTGTCATCGCGAGGTCTTTCTTTCCCCTCTCCGAGGCCCGAAAGGACAATTTTGTTGCCGGTCTTTCCATGGGCGGCTATGGTGCGTTCAAACTTGCACTTCGCTGTCCTGAAAAATTCGCCGCCGCCGCATCTCTCTCCGGTGCGCTGGATGTTGACGCTCGAATACTAAAGGCGAGCAAAGAGGAATTGCGGGAATGGAAAAGCATTTTTGGCCTGCGCGTTGCCAATACCGAAAACGACCTGTTTGCCCTTGCCAGGAAACTGGCCAAATCCAGCCTGCCCAAACCGAAAATGTATCAGTGGTGCGGGACGGAGGATTTCCTTTATCAGCACAATATTCGTTTTCGCGATTATGCCCGGAAATTGGCTTTGCCCCTCACCTATGAGGAAGGTCCGGGAAATCACGAGTGGGGTTCGTGGGATCGCATGATTCAGCGTGTGTTGGATTGGCTTCCTATAAAATAAACGGATTCACGGCCTTGATTGAAAAAGCGATCCTGCATGTCCTTCAGTGCCGGGAATTCCTGTCGATAGGACTTGACATACTCGACACTTACATCGGCTTGGATCAGCGTTTCGTCACTGCTAGCCTCCGCCAGGATATGCCCGCGTGGATCGATGATCTGGCTTCGCCCCGAATAGTCGTTTTTCGGGTCCCGGCCGGTTCGGTTGATTCCCGCAATGTAGGCGAGATTTTCGATCGCCCGTGCCCGCAGCAGGGTGAGCCAATGCAATTCTCTTGCCGCGGGCCAATTGGCCATCTCTGCAAACAAATTCGCTCCTTGCCTCGTCGCTAAACGGAAAATTTCCGGGAATCGTAAATCGTAGCAGATAAAGGGAGCGACCGTAAATCCTTCCCATTCGAACGTTACGATTTTTTCTCCTGTCGCGTATCGCTCATGTTCGCCAGCGAATGAAAACGGATGAATTTTGCAATATCGGGCAATTTCTTTGCCGTGTACGTCGAATGCCACTGCCTCATTTCGACCACGACCGTCCGATCCGATAATAGATATGCCGCCGAGAGTGAAAACTTTGAACTCCTTCGCGAGCCCCGACAGGAAACGTTCTGTGGGACGGTCTTGTTCTTCGCTGATCTTTGCCACTTTTTTGCTGCAGCCTGTTGCAAAAATTTCCGGCAGAATTACGAGACTTCCGGGCGCAAACGAAGTAGAATCGATCAACCGGCGAACCTTTTCGTAATTGGCCGCCTTGTTTTCCCACTCGATGGCAAGTTGGATACCGACAATCGTAGCCATTAAATAAATTTCCTTTCAGAAAAAATCATTCCGGCAGGGGAGCCGGTCCGCCAAGATGTCCGCTCAAAAAAATAATTTTGCAATAGGCGTCAGCCACTTCCATCTTGAAGTACGCGTCTTCAAGGTTGGTCGACCACGTTACCGCACCGTGATTCGCCAGCAGCGCCGCATTTCCGTTTACGTGGGGTAAAATCGATTTGGCTAATTCCGACGTTCCCGGCGGGCCATAATCGGCTACGGGAATCGGACCCACCACATCTTGTACTTCCGTGAAATATCCCATCGGAACCGGCTTGCGTGCCAGGGCGTAGGCGGTCAGGTGAGGCGCATGACAGTGGATTACCGCGTTAATATCGGGCCTGGCTTTATAAATCTCCAGGTGAAGCTTCACTTCGCTTGTACATTTTCGTTTTCCATGCACGTGCCTGCCGGTCAGATCGACCGTGCAAATATCTTCCGGCTTCATAAATCCCTTGCTGATCAGCGTCGGAGTGCACAGTATTTCGTTTTCCCGCACCCGCACGGAAATATTTCCGCCGTTTCCGGCGCAAAGTTCCCGAAGCCACAACCGATGGCCTATCTGACAAATATGTTCGCGAATCTGAGCTTCATCCATATCCATTAATATTACCTTTATCGTATGCAATATTCAAAAGCGGCTGGATACTGTGATTCCCCGCATTCGGCGGGTGACCTCGGTATCATTGATAACCCACGCATTATCATTTGCCGAATTGGTCCCTTCAAGTGATTTCTTGCCGGCGGTTTTCAAGGATGAATTTCTTTCGGCTAAAATTTATCTTTTTTTGTACCAATAAGCATAATCATGGCGTATTATATTCTATTAGGAAGGACCATTTACGAATCCTCATTAGTAGTCGATTATTCCTTTTGCAACTAGAATTTCGCTACTATCCATGGTCAGGGAGGAAAAATATTTATAGCAGTTCGGATGGGATTGATCGAGCGGGGGGATGCCGGTATTCACGAAGAAAAAAAAGAAAAGATGCCGACAATGTATGTTAACGTGTCGAAAGTACTTTTAGATGAGCATAGTAGAAAAAAAACATGAAACCGTTTAAAGGAATAATGGAATTAATGCCTCGCGGCGAAGGTCTGGTCCGCGAAATTCAACTGAGCCTTCCCACGAAACCGGCCGACCCCATGATCGATCGAAATATGATCCGAAATTATAAACTTCGTGAGGGAGTTCTGGTGGAAGGTCTGTGCGACCATGGCCATGGGGGACGAATTGTCGTAAACCAAATCGATAAAGTCTGCGGGTTGACGCTTGATGCCTGGCAGGAACAAATTCCTTTTGAAGACAAGGTTGTTATCGATCCCCAGCCGCAACTTGTACTCGAACCACAGAAAAAAAATTACGAAATTCCCTACGGCAATCTATCAGTTCGAATTATCGATCTGATTTGTCCACTCGGCTTCGGGCAGCGAGCCGTTATTGTCGCACCGCCGCGAACCGGTAAAACGATCCTGCTCCAGCAGATTGCAGTCGCGATCAAAAATAATTATCCCGATATCGACCTGATCATGCTACTTGTAGATGAGCGGCCCGAGGAGGTCACCGAAATGCGGCGCGTTGTTCCTGGGCAGGTTTTTGCCAGCTGCAACGATCGACAGGTCAGTTCCCATGTCCGTATCGGAAAAGTGATAATCGAATATGCCAAATCGCTCGCCCAGGCAGGACGGGACGTTGTTGTCATGCTCGATTCGCTCACCCGGCTGTCACGCGCGTTCAATATCGGCCAACGCGGTAGCGGAAAAATCATGTCCGGCGGGATAGATGCAAATGCCCTGGAAATTCCAAAACGGCTTTTTGGATCGGCCAGAAAATTCGAACTCGGTGGTTCACTTACCATCATTGCCACCGCCCTGATCGATACTGGTTCACGGATGGATGAATTGATCTTCCGCGAGTTCAAAGGCACCGGCAACATGGAACTGGTCCTTTCCCGCGACCTGGCCAACGAACGTCTCTTTCCCGCAATCGACATTCCGGAATCCGGCACACGAAAAGATCATCTTCTCGTCGGCAGGCGAATGCCGGAATATTCGGCTCTTCGTGCACACGTGGTTAAAATGAAGCCCAAAGATGCGATGAAATCGCTTCATATGGCTTTGAATAAATTTCCAACTAACAGCCTGCTTTTGAACAATCTGTCCTGAAAACCGTTTTGATCGATCCCATCTGGAAGTAAAAATATCTATCTGTTGCTGCGGATTTTATAGGTTCGGGGATTAACCCCGAATGTTTTTACAAAAAGTCGCGTCATATAACCGGGGTCGGCATAGCCGCAGGATCGTGCTACTTGCGATATATTCATGGTACTGTGAAGCAGCAGGTCTTTTACGCGTTCAAGGCGATGCGTATTGATATAGTCGGTCATCTTGATGCCCGTGTGCTGTCGAAAAAGGCTGGATAGATAATTTGGAGAGCATTTAATATTATTTGCCAGAGATTTGACGCACAGATTCTTATCATTCAGGTTGTTGTGAATAAACAGTCTGCAATAGGAAACCTTGGGGTTTTCGATTTGAGTTTGCCTGTTGGAGTTTTCCATCGCCTCCAGAATGGCTGCACAGCTTAAGATCATACTGCTTTTCAATTGAAGTTTTGCATACCGACCGGACCGGGAACCAAGATATGCAGTTTCCCTTAGCAGCTGGATCAATCGGTTCATTTCTCCAGACCGGCATGCGATACTGGGAGTAGTTTTCAACAGGTTTGAATTATTGAGATGACCTTCGTGCCAGTAAATGGCCTCATAACTGATCGCGCCGACAAGATAAAAAAAAGGATGGTGATGATGGAAAAAACGCTCCTGATGGGGCGTGTAAGGAGGAATAATGCAGGCCTGACCGGCACTGAGCCGAAAGGATTGCCACGGTAGCGTGAAGTTTGTATATCCGCCGATCTGGATGAAGATTTCGGGAAGAGTGTGAAAGTGTCCGGCGGGCAGGGGCGGATTTTCAGGTACGGGCGGAACAAACATGCAGTTTCGATCGGCTCTCAAATTCCGAAGGAGTTTGAGCAGACTTTTGCGAACAATCGCAATGGTATCGGCATTATTCATATCGTAGAATAATCCTAATTATCATAGTTCTTTACTATACACAACATTGTGAACATCGGCTATGATTACATTATTAAGTATATTAGAGCAATAAAGTCATTCTAATACAAGATAATAGATATATCCGTATAAATGGAGGATGATATGAGTTCATCGATTAAAGTTACTGTATGGAACGAATTTCGACACGAGAAAACATCGCCGGCCGCCAAGGCGATCTATCCCGATGGGATGCACGTAGTCATTGGAAATGCCCTGAAGAAAAATCCGGATATGACTGTACGTTACGCCACACTGGATGAGCCTGAACACGGTCTGACGAAAGATGTAATCAATTCCACCGATGTCCTGCTATGGTGGGGGCATTGTGCACACGATGAAGTTTCTGATGAAATTGTCAAACGTGTACACAATCTCTTGCTGGAATGAATGGGATTGATTGTACTTCATTCAGGGCATTTTTCAAAAATACTTAAATCGCTTCTAGGGACCAACTGCAGCCTGAAGTGGCGTGAGGCAGGTGAGAAAGAACGATTGTGGAATATCGAACCTTCACACCCGATCACACAGGGCATCGGTGAATATATCGAATTGCCGAATACCGAAATGTACGGCGAACGATTTGATATTCCAACGCCCGACAAGCTCATCTTCATATCCTGGTTCGAAGGTGGCGAGGTATTTCGAAGCGGCTGCTGCTGGGAACGTGGACACGGCAGATTGTTCTATTTTCGTCCCGGCCATGAAACCTACCCCATTTATCACAATGAACAAATTCAATTGGTGTTGACCAACGCCGTTCGCTGGGCACGGCCGAGGGTGTTTATGCAACACTGCGCTCCAGAGGTCAAGCCGCTCGAGAAACTTTCTGAGACGAAAATCGAATTTGGAAAAGTCGGTATTGCGCAGAATATAGACGGTACAAAAAAGTAAGGCAGGAAATATCAAACATGAAAAAATTACAGATAGGCGTGATTGGACTGGGGATGGGCAGTGCGCATGTGCATGGATATCGGCAGCATCCGCAGGCTCAGGTCGTTGCACTGGCTGATACGGATTCGGTTCGATTGAATCAGCGAGGGCAGGAATTTGGGATAGCATCGCTTTATACTGATCCGCTTAAGATGTTCAGAAACGAAAAGCTGGACATCGTCAGTATTGCGACACCGAACAAGTTCCATAAGCCTCTGACTCTGGCGGCTCTGAAGTCCGGATGTCATGTTCTTTGTGAAAAGCCGATGGCGATGAATGCACGCGAAGGCCAGGCCATGGTGAACGCTGCACGGCATTATGGAAAACGACTCATGATCAATTTCAGTTATCGCTTTAACGATCAGTCCTATGCACTGAAAAAAGCAGTTGAAAGCAATATTCTCGGCAAAATTTATTTTGCCCGAACGGTCTGGAATCGTCGTCGCGGTCTTCCGGGTTTCGGTGGATGGTTTGGTCAAAAGGCGCTTTCGGGCGGGGGGCCATTGATCGATCTGGGCGTACATCGACTTGATCTTGCACTTTGGCTAATGAATTATCCCAAACCTATCTGGGTAATGGGCAGCACTTACAACCCGATTGGCTCCAGGCTGGCCAAAGAGCAGCACAAAAAATTCGATGTCGAAGATTTTGCTTCAGCTATGATAAAATTCGATACTGGTGCTACATTGATGCTCGAAGCTTCATGGGCGGCCAATATCAAAAAAAATGAAGAGATGGAGACGCGGATTCTTGGCACGGAAGCAGGCCTGGTTCAACAGAATGTTGGCGAAGGTTACGATTGGCAAGCCGAGATTTATCTTGAACGTGATGGTTGCCGATATGACATGGCTCTGCATCCCCCTGTACCACAAGTAAAAGGGGCAATGTATCATTTTGTGGAATCAATACTCAACAATACACCGCATATTGCCACTGGCGACGAGGGTTTGACAGTGATGAATATCCTGGATGCCATTTACGCCAGTGCCCGGAAAGGTACTCCGGTTCGCATATCGTCATAAGGTCTGTTTAAGCCCTTTGGCATTTTTAATTGCTTTGTCGAGTTCGACGAGTATTCGCCTTGCTACCAGCTCGTTACCTGCTTTGTTGGGATGATTGGTATCGTCCCAGTAGGGTGCTTTGCCGTTGGGTTTGATGTCAAGCTGCATATTTGGCACATAAAAACAGCCGTATTTTTCGGCGATTCTGGTCTCCATCGCCGCTATCGCCAGTGCATAGGCGAATTTCTTGGCTTCAAATTCTACTTTCGGTTCCTTCGCGTATTGTCGCCCGCCGAAACAGCTTGCGATCACCACTTGTGCTCCAATATCTTTCGAACGAACTACCATAGCTTCCAAATCTGCGGTCAGGTTATCGATTGGGCGGGACTGTCGCCAAAAGTCATTAGCACCCAATTCGATGACCACAATGTCAGGTCGCTCAGCCACAACGTCCTTTTCAAATCTGGCCCTTCCGCCTGCCAGTGTGTCGCCACTGATGCCTTTATTGATAATGATGGTCTTTTTTCGCCACTGGGCCAGCCAGTCGGTGTAACGTCCCCCTTGTCCACCACAAGTTGTTAAACTGTCGCCGATAAAAACGATTTTTATCCCCCGATTCTGTGCACATCCGGTCATCAGAATCACTCCCGACAAAATGGCTGAATAAAAAATTCGTAAAATCATATTGATTCCTGTATGTTTCAAAAATTTCATATGTTATAGGGCGTAGAATTTTTTTAATCAAGCTTCGAATACAAAAGATTTTTTCTTGACTTTATTTCATTTGGTGGGCATTATTAAGTATTCTGTAACGACGACCCCGTCGTCTAGCCAGGTCTAGGACACAGGGTTTTCATCCCTGCAACACGGGTTCAAATCCCGTCGGGGTCAATGCATTATAAACCTCATTTCTGAATGGAAATGAGGTTTTTTGTTGGCGTATCCTGCAGGGGTGTTTACTTGAAGATGTAAGTTCTCAACTGGCCCGGTTAGTAGGACATTACTGGTATGCCTTTATCGAGAGTGGATACGAAGGCAGCCATAGACAAAACGCCGTAATGACGAAAAAAACATATATAGGCGTCCCTGTCGTGTAAGAATGCCAGCATGTCACCGTTGTCGTAGATATTCATAAAGTTCACATTTTTAAAGCCGGCAAGTGAGGGAGCAATATAACACAGGAAGCAGAGAGTGAAGACCGATTACGGC
>CAYMXC010000018.1:0-16349 GCA_964394135.1 uncultured Phycisphaerae bacterium | reverse complement strand
GATTGACGCACCGTCTTTTTTAGCGGTAGAGCAGCCCATGCCCACCATCTTTCTGATCTACTCCTCTCCCGCTGTCATTCCCGCGCAGGCGCAAACCCATCTTCTCTTCACACTCTAAACTACGAACTCAATTGTAGAATGCGTCTTGACGCACCTTTTTTTCTGCTCAGGCGTCGTCACCGAGTTCGCCGACGATAGTACCGAACTGTTCGAACGTGCTGCGATCGCCCGACTTGATCTGCTGGCAAAGCGCCTGCCACCGCGGACCGCCGGTGCTGATGAATCGCCTGGCAACACTCTTCTTGCGATCAGACTTTTTCGCCTGAAGCAGAAACAGATATCCAATATACAGATCGCACGCGACATCCACGATCTTTCTGCCGTAGAGGTCCATGTAATCCACGCCCTTTTCCTTCACCACAACCAGTGCCTGAGCCAACGATTCCGCACCCTGCTTGAGAATAGCAATCAGGTCGGCAAACTCGGCCGGCCATTCCATGGCGGCAAATTCTTCAAAACTCTTGCCGGCTACGCCGCTGGCAACGCCGCGAACCGCAGCAACCACCTGCAGCTGGGAAGTGCCTTCGTAAATATTGGTGATGCGGGCGTCGCGGTAGTGCCGCTCGATCGCATAGTCCTTCATATATCCGCTGCCGCCGAGAACCTGCATCGAATCGTAGGCAACTTTGTTGCACATCTCCGAACTGAAATATTTGCACATCGGCGTGAGCATCGCCGCCAGACGTTTAAATTTACGGGCCTCGTCTTTGAGGTTTTTGAGTTGCTCCTTGTCGGTCACTGCCTGATCCGATTCCGTTTTCCAGAGATACCATCGCTCGTTATCGACCACTCGGCAGCATTCGTATGTCAGCGCCCTGGCGGCTTCGATCTGAATCTTCATATCCATCAGCATATCGCGAACCGCAGGCAGCTTTTCGATGGAAACGCCGAACTGCTTGCGGGAATGAGCGTAATCCCTGGCTACAGCATAGGCCGCCTCCGCAATTCCCAGCGACTGCGACGCGATTCCCACGCGTGCACCGTTCATCAAACTCATGACATACGGCACCAGCCCTCTTCGCCGTTCACCGATCAAGTAGGCCGGCGCATCGTCAAAGAAAATTTCGCAGGTCGGCGAACCGTGAATACCAAGCTTTTCCTCCAGCCGGCGAATCTTCACACGTGGACCCTTTTCGCACAGCAGTAAACTCAAACCCGAGCCGTCAGAACGATCTTCCTCGGTGCGGGCCAATACCAGCAACACTTCGCCGCAGCCGTTGGTGATGAATCGCTTGACGCCACTGATATACCAGTTGCCGTTGGTATCCTGATAAGCACGACACTTCACCGACTGAAGGTCCGAACCAGCGTCAGGCTCCGTCAAAACCATCGCGCCCGTGTATTTGCCGGAAGAAAATTGCGGCAGATATTTCTGTTTGAGTTCCTCGGACCCGAAGGCGTTGATCGTCTCCGCGATGCCCTGAAGCCCGAAAATATTCATGAGCGATGCGTCACCCCGCGAAACAATTTCCGTAGCCATGGTGTAAATCAGATTCGGACAGTTGAGTCCGCCATACCGATAGGGCAGCGTAAAACCCATCACCTCAGCCTTCGAGAGCATTTCCAGATCTTTGGTAATGCCCTGGGAATACCGCACGGTGCCGTCTTCAAGCAGATGATTTCCCTCGCGATCGACCGACTCCGCCTGCTCGGCGATAAACTCCGCCGTCAGCTGGCCGATTACGGTCAGAATCCGGCGATAGTTGTCCACGGCGTCGGCGCCGTTTTCCGGGGCATAATCTACTTGCCCGGCGTACTTGTAGCCGTCTTCCATCTTGTCCGCCAGTCCGGCAATATCCAGCGTGTTGAAATTGAAAACAATATCTTCATTGTCGGTAAAGAAATTGGGCATGGTTTATTTCCTCATTGCTCCATCAGCATTTGATTTTTTTTCGTTATTCACGTTCCTTCAGGGCCTTGATCATCTTCGGTATCACGACGTTCATGTCCCCGACGATCCCATAATGGGCGATCTGAAGGATCGGTGCATTGGCGTCAGAGTTGATGGCGACGATCTTGGCCGATTCCTGCATGCCGGCGCGATGCTGAACTGCCCCGGAAATACCGCAGGCAACATATAGTGCTGGCCGAACCGTTGTGCCCGTCTGACCTACCTGGTGATCACGATCGCAGAAACCAAGGTCCACCGCCGCACGGGAAGCTCCGACCGCGGCGCCAAGAGCGTTGGCCAGATCCCAGATCAACTTGAAATTTTCCTTGCTGCCTACACCGGCCCCGCCCGCAACGATGATCCTCGCAGCCTTGAGATTCACCTTCTTGGCCTGGCGGTGCTTTTCGAGAATCTGTACCGCCAGGTCTTCAGCACTCAAAGTGACTTTTTCGTGAATGACTTTGCCTTTGCGACTGGAATTCGGTTCCGGCATCCGCATCACGCCTTCGCGAACAGTGGCCATCTGAGGCCAGCGATCATAATTGATAATCGTCGCGATAATATTGCCTCCAAACGCAGGACGAATCTGCAGCAGCAGATTCTTATGCTGTGTCCCGTCCTTCTCTTCGTGATCCCCGATCTGCAAGTCGGTGCAGTCGGCGGTCAAACCGGCACGCATCTGCGAAGCGATTCGAGGCGCCAGATCGCGACCGATCGCCGTTGCGCCATACAGAACGATCTGCGGCTCGTATTTCGTGATCAGATCACAGACAATCTTGGCATAACTGGTCGTCTGATAGTCCTTCAGCAGCGGATGCTCCACATAAACCACTTCATCGGCGCCGTAAGCAATCAGCTTGTGCGACAGCTCCTCCACGCCGTGACCGATCAGAACCGTGCCGAGTTTGACCTTGAGCCGGTCTGCCAATTCCCGCCCCTTGCTGAGAAGTTCCAGGGGAACGTCACTAAGCTGACCTGCCTCCTGCTCGGCGTAAATCCAAACGGAACCTTCACGATTGACTCGTATCATATATACACCTCAATGGATCGTTCTTGTTTAACCTAATGTGTGTTCTTCAATCAGATTATGAATCAGCTCCCGAACGCCGGTTTCATTGGGGGCAAATTGCTTGTGTCCTGCACCTTTCAGCACAACAGCCTGAATGCGATGAACCTTCGTGGGCGAACCTTCTCGACCGCACCATTTCAAATCGGCCTTGATGTCGTCAAGGTTCCACTGCTCGATAAACAAGCCTCGCGACTTCAATTCCTGCACCCGCTGGTCAATCTGTCCCTTCAGGGCCGGATCTGCAGAAGGATCCTTTTCTCCGGCGATTTCCTTCACCACTTCGGCATACCCGCGGGCCTTTTTATATCGCATGATGCGCTTGGCCGATGCAGGACGCGGCGTATTGGCCGAATCAATTACCGTAATCAACGCCGGTAATTGTGCACGAACCAGTTCCCAACCGTTGCCCACGTTCCGTTTGATCACAGCGTGACGATTGCTCATCTCCACAAGGTTTTCCATGTAGGTCACCTGTGGAAGTCCGAGCTTTTCCGCCAGTTGAGGCCCAACCTGGGCCGTGTCGCCGTCAATGGCCTGTCGCCCGCACAGGACAACATCCACATGCGGCAGACTTCGTACCGCACAGCTGAGAATGTAAGACGTCGCCAGTGTGTCGCTGGCGGCGGCCCGACGGTCCGAAATTAAAATCACCCGATCCGCGCCGCGATACAAGGCTTCCCGGAGAATCTCGCATGCGCCAGGAGGCCCCATGGTCACTACTGTAACCGTGCCGCCGAATTGATCCTTGATCTGAAGCGCTGCTTCCAGGGCATTCATGTCTTCAGGATTGAAAATCGCCGGCAAAGCCGCGCGATTCACGGTGCCGTCTTCCTTCATCGCCTTGGCAGTTACTGCCTTGGTATCCGGCACTTGCTTAACCATTACTACGCAATCATATCCCACGGTTTACTGCTCCTCATAATCACTGTGATGGTTAGAAACTATCTCAAAAACCCCTCGGAGCCCGACGGGCTATTGAGACAGTTTCTTAATGGTCAAGGTTGATTATCTCAAGGGCTAAAACACCTAAAAATAGCTGGCCGACATGACTAAGTCAAGACGAATTTACGGAAAACCATCATCCCCTTTGGGCTTATAATCTTCAAAGATACTTCAATCCGTTTTACCGGGCAGGATAATTCTTGCCAATCCCCATTTCCGGCAGCTCGACTTGCCAGCCTGTGGAGTTGAGCACCCATTGTGTGTAGGTATTACAGTTCGGACCGGTTATGAACCATTTCGTGTCCCGATAAGGATAATGAATAGACTCATTTTCAATAAATTCGACGATCGGCTCAGCCTCCGTCCCTATTAGTTCGGCAAGGATAAAACTTTTCCCACCGCCAAAGTCCTCCTGCTCGCCGTAAAGATTTTTCCGCAAGTAGTCGTAAGGCCCATCCGAGGTAGCCCACCCTTCCCAGCGATCAAAACTCTGTGCCTCAGCCGACTTGATCAGAAAAGATGTATGAACGAGGGACGTTCCGAATATCGGTATTGGAGTGGCATAAAGCCGAACCACTGCGACACCAGACGTTCTTAAGTCGTCCAGCGATTTGTAACCACGCTGATCCGGTACCCCAATTTCAAGATAACAGCCCGGAAAAAATATAATCAAAATCGAAAAATCAAAAACCAATCTCGATCTCATCTTCATAAAATCTCACCATTTTCATGCCATCGCGATAATAGCAAGTCTGCAAGATTCCGTATTCGTCCGGTCGACGTCCCTGATTTTTGATAGAAAGATTTTATCTCAGAAATTTTGAAACGAACGGAGATGTTTCACCTCGACGCAGAAAGTGCCCAGATGGCCCTTCACCCAGAAATTCCGAGAACCACGATTCGTGTTCGATTTCCTCGTGAAGAATCGACAGTGCCAATTCGTACGTCCGATGATCCTTCCCTGCCGTCAGATTGCAAATATGCGTATAACCACGCACCGCACATCGTTCCGCCTCAACGAGAACTTTCAATATATCCTGAACTTTGTTCGGATCTTTGGGCAATCGGGCGGGTGGACACGCCGACATGTCGTGAAACGATTTCATGTCGTCCGGCAGATTTCCACCCAGTTCGTAAATCCTCGGCACCAGTGCTTCAAAGTGATTACGGTCTTCGATCCGTGCCGTCTCCGCAATTTCCTTGATCCCTTCGCCTTCTAGCCCAATCAAATTGACACGCAAAATCGTGTAATAATAAAACGTAGTTAATTCCGCTGCGGCATTTTTGACCAAAAGTTCAACGATTTCATCGACCTTCAACCCCGACTTTTCCACCATCTCCCTGGCTACTCTTGCCATGATTTTTCCTCCCCATTTAAAAGTCACTCCCCTGAAAATTTCCCTCATAGCGGTATTCAATACAAAATCGAAAACATTGATAAAACCATTATATCTTATCGTGGAAGCAAATCAAGCTGTGCGATAGACGGTCCGTATCCGATGGAATTCCACAATTCTTGAGGCATGATATCTTTGACAGCCGATAAATAGTTTCACGATACGCATGAATTGTTCAGACCCGAACCCAAAACTCTATGCACGAAAAAATTCCTCGTTTTCCCATATGAACAGGATGGGTATAATCTGCTCTCTGAAAAGCGAAACATGGACGTGTCTCGATCAACATCAAGGAAGAAGGATATTATCGCATATGCAAAACAGATTTCGGCAAATGAGAAAGAAAATCCATCCCTTACTGATTTTTTCCCATCATATCCTTTTTCGATCGATAGCGGTTATCCTGCCGGCAATGATTCTGATTATGGATGGCTGCAATGGATCGACCCGCGGAAGCCTGACGGCGGGAAAAGTCCGAACCAGCCCGCCGATGGAAACGGCAATCGTCGGATATTCGAACGAAGATCGACCGATTAAGATTTTCGTGTTCGGCCGCGGCCACAATGCCGTACTGATCATCGGCGGCATCCACGGCGATGAACCGACCGGACACGCCCTGGCGCAACGACTGGTCGAACTCCTTAAGGTTCAACCCGAAATCTATCGCGACCGATGTATCGTCATTTTACCGGCTGCAAATCCCGACGGCCTGGCATCTAAAAGACGAACCAATGCCAATCAAATCGATCTCAATCGGAATTTTCCATCCCGGAACTGGCAACAGACACGAAAGAATAAATATTTCGGCGGCGACCGCAGCGCCGGCGAGCCAGAAACTCGGGCGATCATGGATACAGTCGAACTCTATCAGCCGGTGCGTATCCTATCTTTGCATTCAATCTCCAACGGCAGACACGGCAATAATTTCGACGGACCGGGTGGAGAAGAACTGGCTGAATTGATGTGTGCCCAGAATGGATACAGGCTGATCAAAAACATGGGCTACCCCACGCCGGGAAGTCTGGGGTCCTGGGTTGGAACGGAACGAAAAATTCCTATTATTACCCTCGAACTGCCCCGCAATCTCGATGCAGATCGAGCCTGGGCGGAAAACCGTGAAGCCCTGCTGGCCTTTATCCGGGTCGATTAGCTGAGTGTCTGTAAAATTTGTGCCTTGGCAGAACGTTTTCGCCAGGCCTGATTCCGACACGCCCATTCTCAATGAACAGGGGCTTCGAAAGTGGCCTTGATTACCTGGAATATCGCAATGTTGTTGACATACGGGCCGCGGATACGGTCCGTACCGATAACGCAATCGGTAAAGCCTTCAGCACCGCAGCCGCGGGCAAAAATCGGAATCAGACTGTTGGTGTGACCGTTGGAATGCCACTCGAAACCCGGCAGTTTCCCCTTGCCATTATTGACCAGTTTGTTCCAGACAGGACCCTTGCCTTTGATCTGACCCGAATCGGGGCCGGTAAGATATCCCGTTTCGTGATCGCCTGTTACAATCACAAGCGTTTCGTTCCAGTTGCTGTGAGTATCGACCCACAGGATCACAGCCTCGACGGCCTCGTTAAAAGCCATGGTTTCTTCAATAACCCTACCTTTCTGATTGGCGTGTGAGGCCAGATCGATGGCGCCGCCTTCGATCATCAGGAAAAATCCCTTTTGGTTATTGTCCAGTACATTCAGAGCACCGGCGGTCATTTCTGCCAGTGTGGGAACATTTGCGTTCAGCGGTGTGGCAAACGGTGTCGCGGGATCGCCGCTTCGGGCCTGCTGGAGGGTATAACCGACCTCGGCGGTTCCGCAAACTCGCTTCGGCGTCGGTCCGGAAGCAAGGGCACGAAACTGTGCGCGAGTCTGAATGAGCGTCCACCGATTACTGCCGCCGGCGGTGCCTGCCTTGAGGGCATTCCAGGTTGCAGCTCCTCCAACGTATTGAGCATCGCCCGCCTTTTTCAGGAGCCGGCCGTCATTGTTGTAATCCGGATGGCCCGCCCCCATAACAACGTCCATTTGGGACTTATTTATGATCTCCTTGGCGATAGCGGCGTAATTGTTCCGATCAATATTGTGTGCACAAAAACCCGCAGGTGTCGCATGGCTCCATGGAACGGAAGTGACAACCCCGGCGCTCTTGCCCAGCGATTTTGCGATTTCGGAAATATTTTCGACCCGCTTCCCATATAAATCCATTCCAATCGCATGATTGTAAGTCTTGACGCCGGTTGCCATGGCGGTGGCGGCCGCAGCTGAGTCGGTGGGATTGATTTTTACATATCCAAAATCAGTCCACGCTTTGGCAGGATCGTAGCTGCCCCGGGCTATAACCGGTTCGCCCGGCGCGATCGGTTTTTGGGAACCGGAACCGGGATAATGCGCCATGGCCAAGTGAACGGGCCAGGATTCGAAAGGCTGTTTTCGGCCGATATAATAGTCGGCTGCCTGAATATGATTAAAGCCCTGGCCGTCGCCGATCATCAGGATCACATTCTTTGCTGGCACAGACCACGCTGCCTGCGAAATGCAAAGAACGAAAATGCAAACCACACTTAAAATAAAACGATGGAAAAAAACAGATGCGGGACGTTGTGTTTGGTACATGTGAACTCCTAAGTTTTAACGTGTTTTGTGAGGACTCATTGTTCAGGTTTGTTTTTGATTTGGTCCAGATCGGCCCGAATTGCCGGGCGAAGAAATAGATTTTCGAGTTGCGGCAGTGACGCCAGATCGGCCAGCAGCCGCTCATAGCGGATTTCAGGTTCCGCATCGAGGTCGATAAATACGATTGATCTTCCCTTGAGCTTGCAGACTCCGCCACCGGAACCTCCAAGCCGTTCGGGACGAACCTGCAATTCCAGCTTCGAACATAATTCCAGTAATTCGGCGATTTTATTTTCTATATCCAAGCCTTTTACCAGGTTAAACTGATTTCCTTGATTGCCTTATCCTGCCGCATCGGAACTCCGACTCAAGCCGGAAAGTTCGATGTGCCGATAAATTAAACATACATTTTATATCTATTGGATTTAAGGGACATTATTTTTTCGTTTCCAGGGTGCGTTTTGACTCTGGCAGCGATGGGAAGAACGATGGAACGCACCAGGACAACGACCGAAAACCTTCCAAACAATCATAACGAACTGGCCGAGAAACTGCAATTGCTGGAACAACATTTAATACAACTGGAAGATCAATTGGTTCGTGCCCAGCGCCTGGCGGCAATGGGAACAATGGCGACCATGATCGCCCATGAGTTCAATAATATTCTGACGCCGGTGGTCAGCTATGCGCAGTATGCCTTAGGCCGTGATGATCAGGCCTTGATGCGAAAGGCGCTAGAAAAGGCCTATACAAACGGAAAGGAAGCGGCAGAGGTCTGCCAGATGCTCCTGAGTTTCGGGCGGGGCGATCAGACGACCAAAACCTGTCTCGTGGACGAAGTTGTCCATTCGACAATCAAATGCCTCGTCCGCAATCCAGCCAAGGACAATATCACGCTGCAGATGGAACTGGCGGAAAATCTGGTCGTACCGATGGAACCGTGCCTGCTTCAACAAGTGATTTACAATATGATTTTAAATGCCCGCGATGCCATGCTTGGCCGGCCGGGGCGATTGAATATCTCCGCTTCGCTCGAAGGCAAACAGGTGAAAATTGTCGTAGCGGACAGCGGACCGGGAATCGATCCGGCGATTGTGCCTAAGATTTTTGATCCATTTTTTACGACCAAAAATGGCGAAAAAGGACGGTCAGGCAGCGGCCTGGGCCTGGCTGTCAGTAAACATCTTATCGAACGCGCGGGCGGGACGATCTCTGTTTGCAGCGAGCTCGGCCAAGGCACCGCCTTTACCATCCTTTTGCCGAAAAATTAATTTTCAATATTTCAATTTTATTTGGTCTTGATCTCGATCTTGTGAGCCTTGGTCTCTGCCTTTTTGGCACACTTCAGCGCCAGAATGCCTTCTTTGAATGTTGCTTCGATGTGGTCCGGATCAATTACGTTCGGGACCTGGAATGTTCGAGAGAACCGGCCCGAGAACCGTTCGGACATATAGACGTTGCCTTTGTGTTCTTCGGTCTTTCGTTCGCCCTCAATTTGGATCAGACCGTCTTTGTAGCTGATGCTGACATCTTCAGCCTTCAGGCCCGGCAGTTCAAGCTCGATATAGAGGTTGTCGTCGTCTTCCCAGACGTCAGCGGGCAAATACGCACCACCGGCTTCCCTCATTCCGAAGACCCGATCGACCAGACGATCGAAATTGGTCATCCAGTCCATTTCGCTCAAAGGCTCCAACCATCGACTCGGCAAATTTCTGCGTCTTTCAACTCGTACTGGTAACATAGTTTGTTCCTCCATTCTGTTGAAAACCAATGACTATGACCTTTTCAACTTATACGTAAAAATAAATTGCAAAAAGCATACCAAATATGGCGTTTGTATGTTATTTGAAAGAAAGGATTTACATAATAATATGACTGGGCATCAAATAAACTGCCAAAATGGCACTTTTTCAGATGTTACAATTCGTCGATTAGAAGATAATTGGCACTTCCTGGAAGGTTGGGGTTGGCGGCAGGGCGCCATTTTTTGGCCTGAAGAATATGTCCAGGGCGGTTTTTTCCGAATTGTAGATGACGATCTGCTGGGTATTATTGCCATAAAGATCGGCGGGTGTGTGAGTTAGGTTTCCTTTTTCTTTCGTCTTGGTTTTGGCCTGAAAACCTGCCATTCGCATCAGGTCGGTGGCGGTGACATGATCTTCGGCCTGGTGAAGCAGGGTGTTGATGGATTTCCATCGTTCGACATTGCCGGGATTGCCGGAAAAGTTGTCAGTGTTGCCGTTGAGGAGAAAGCCATTGACGGCGGCGATGGCATTGGGCAGGTCCCAGACGATGCCTGAATTGAGGGGTGAAGAATCGGAGCGGAGTGCTCGGCGGACGTGTGAGCCGGGACCGCTGAGATTGTTTTCGAGGACTTTGCTTTCATCTGGATCGGAAAGGAAGATCAGATGGTTGACGGTATATTGTCTGGCGGGGTCAGCCATGTATTGGGCGACTTCCCGAATGGAGGCCAGATTTTCTAGGCCGTGGCGAAGATCGAACGGGTAGGAATGTCTGCCGGCGGATGTGAAGGGTGCGCCGGTGGGAGAATCGAGAATGGCGGCGAAGATTTTATTGTCGTTGACGGCGGTGATGGCACCGAGGAATCCAACGTAGCCGACGAGGCAGACGGACTTGTCGAAATTTCGGATTATGGTGACGGCCTGGATCTTGGATATCTGGTGCTGTGAGCCGCCGGGCCAGTCCAGGATGCGTGCGGTCACGGTTCGCTGGTTGCCGGAACGGATGCCGAAAACGGAAAAGGCGGCGCATTGCGTTTGGCGGGCGATATCGGGAATCAGGTTCAGCAGATAGATTTCGTCGGGTGAAAGTTTACCGTCGCCCGGGACGTTTTGCATGCAGGCGAATTCGCCGGCGAGGCCTTCCAGTTCTTCACGATGTTCGAGAGGCAGCTGCGGCTTGATATCGGCGATTCGTTTGAGGAAAGCTTTGTGGGCGTTTTTATCGTTATGGGTCAGCTCGGCGATGTAGGAATCAGCCAGCGGTTCGAAATCCGGGATGATTTGGCGGATTTTTCGGGCGTACTGCCGGCCGATCTGACGATGGGTTGCGCCGCCTTCGAAGTTTATGGAGACCTGGTAATATGCACCTTTATTTGAAATGTTGACGTCGGATTGCTGCGGCGCAGGCGGCTGCTGATCTTGTCGTGAGACGTAGACGGACTGCTCGCTGGTATAACAGCCGAGGCAGAAAAGAGCGATCAGCTGAGAAAGGAATATTTTATTTATATTTTTCGTTTTTGTGAACATGAATGAGTCCCCTTGTTAATGCAGCCGGAAAAATCGTCTGGTCACCAGAAACAATATACCTATTGGAGGCGGGTTGTTCTACTGGAAAATTGATTACTGATGGGGCTGATCGACTTCACAAAGTAGGATAACTAGGCTGTTTGGTTTTTAAGACACTCTGACAAGACTCCAGAAGTACGATTTGTACGTTTTGGAAGGCAAAAAAAGGGCTTCCTGACGTTTTCTTCCTTTTCTCTCGCTTTCAGGCGGAGAAAAAAGCTTCCTCCAACGTTAAAGATATCACATTTTTTGAAAAATGCAAATTTGCGGAAATGAGCTAAGTATTGGCATAGCTGGGGCTTGGCAGTGGAAATTTTTTTAATTTTTCGTAGTGGGGTAGTCTTTGGTCGCTTTGAGGCTTGTGATTTTTTTGGATGTGTCATATAGTATAATTATAAGAGGAGCGCGATGTTATCGATTTTGATAAAGGAGCGATAATATGGCCCAATCTTCCGGGAAACCAACCAGCGGCGGAATACCAAGCATGATCGAACGTCAAATGCGCAACTGGGAAATGTTGCGTCAGCAGGGGGCGAAGTTCAAAGCCAAGGGGCCCCGTTGCTGGGAGGTATTGTTTTATGTGACCATTTCTCGTGAATGCGGCTGCGGGGCGGAGGACGTTGCCGACAAGCTTGTGGAGCTGACGGGGTTCGAGAAATACGATCGCGAATTGCTTGATTACATGGTGAGCCGGGACGACGTTCGCCGTCAGCTTTATGAGACACTGGATGGTCAGACGATCAGCTGGATCGAGGACGTACTCAGCGGGCTAAGTTTCAGTCCCTCGGTGAACATGGAGGAATATTTCAATCGCCTTTCTCACGCCGTTCTGGCGGTGTGTCATAACACACACGCGATTATCATCGGTCGCGGTGCGAATTTCATCCTTCCGCGTGATTGTGGAGTGGCGGTTCGGCTTGTGGCGCCGATTAACTATCGTTTGGAAAATTACGCGAGGAGAATGAATCTGGACCTCAAGACGGCTCGGGCGGACATCGAGATGACCGACAAGCGTCGCAGCCAGTTCATCGAGCATCATTTCGGGAAATACGCTTATGATCCGCGTCGATATGATCTGGTGATAAACGTTGCTCAGTTTTCGCCCGAGAAAACGGCGTACATTATTTTAGAGGCGATCAAAGCGCAGGCCGGCAGCGAGCTGAAGCTTCCGGTTGGTGTGGTTGTTCCTGGGTGATTTTTGTTGTTCGTGCGGCTAGAATCTTAGTCGATGAGTGTATCAAGAAAGCAGGACATTTTTGCCGCAGCGGATGAGATCGGTTTTACTCTCATGGGGGTTGCTGAGCCGAAGATCGTGCGATCTGAAAGCGTGATCGATTGGCTGGGTCGCGGATATGCCGGTTCGATGGCGTATATGTATCGCAATCTGGACAAGCGTCTGGATCCGCGAAAGCTGGTTCCGGGCGTTCGAAGTATATTGTGTTTGGGCGTAAACTATTATCAGCGGTTGCCGGAAACGATTTTACCTGCCAAAGTCAACGTTTCACTATATGCGTGGGGCGGCGATTATCACGTGGTGATTCGGGAGATGCTGCATCGTCTGGCGGGTCGAATCAAGGATGTTGTGGGGCGGGATTTTTCTTATCGCGTTTTTGTTGATAGTGCGCCGGTTTTGGAAAAAAATCTCGCGGAGCAGGCAGGTCTGGGGTGGATTGGGAAGAACGCGTGTCTGCTGAATCGCCGGTGGGGTTCGTATTTTTTTCTGGGTGAGATATTTTTGGATTTTGAGTTGGATGCCGATGAGCCGGCGAAAAATTATTGCGGTAGGTGCACTCGTTGTCTGGATGCGTGCCCGACGGGGGCGGTGGTTGAGGCGGGCCGGGTGGACGCGCGGCGGTGTATTTCATATCTGACCATCGAACACGATGGGGCGATCGATTCGGAACTTGCAGCCAGGATGGATCATTACGTTTACGGATGCGATCGATGTCAGGCGGTTTGTCCATTCAATCGGTTCGCGAAAGAGACTGCGATTAGTGCGTTTCGGTCGCATGTGCTTGGGCCTGTGGTCGAGCCGCAGGAGATACTGAAGTGGGACGAATCGGCCCATGCGGCGCGGACCGCAGGTTCAGCGGCAGGGAGGGCGTCGCTGGATCGGTGGCGACGGAATGCGAAGATAGTTCATACTTCATAGTTCGAAGAGAGATGGATTTCCGAATGCGCAGGAATGACGGGAAAAAAAGAGGCATGACGTGATTGATATCAGCATCATGCCGCAGAGTCGTTTGATTCGAGTTTTGAATGTTTAAAGTTTCAAATTTATCAAAAGATCAATGTCATAGTTTCACCGTGCAAGTATTTTTATGAGATTCCAGGGCGGCGGTGAAGAGTTTGTGGGTCAGTGCCACTTCGTCGGGGGTGACGCAGGCGGCGAATTTTTTGAACGGTTTGCCATGGGTGTATTCATAGAGGAATGCGGCCCACATTTGGAAGATGGCGTCGGAGAAGGCGATTTCGAAGATTCCGCCGGTGATGGTTTTGAAGGCGGTATCATTGCCCATATCGACTGATTGCCAGATTTGCTCACCGCCTGTGTATTCCATGAACTCGAAGGTCTTGGGTCGCTTGGTGGAGAAGCGTGCACTGAGTTTTGTTCCCTTGATTTCGATGTACCAGGTATTTTTCTCACCGGGATCGATTCGGAAGGTCTTGATGGTGAGCGGGAATATCTGGCCTGTGGCGGGATCGACGGATTCGCAGGCGAGGGTGGCGTTATCCCATGTTTTACAGGGGACCATGTTGCCTTTTCCGTCGGGCCGTTCCTTGATGATTTTGGTCAGGAGTGCCCGAACATTCCGGGGGAACCAGCCTGCACGGAAGGGGATATGGCAGGCGTGCATACCGAGGTCACCCATGCAGCCATATTCACCGTTGACTTCTATGAGCCGTTTCCAGTTGATCGCTTTTTTGGGGTCCAGGTCGCTGGAGTGCAGATATCCGCTGTTGACTTCGATGATTTGTCCGAAGGCGTGGTCTTCAATCAACTGGCCGATTTTCTGGGCTGCCGGGTAGAATGGAAATTCCGAGCTGCATCGGACGAAGACATTTGGATGCTGTTTGATGCAGGAGAGGATGGCGTCGTTGGCAGGTTTGTCGATTCCGAAAGGTTTTTCGCCGAGGAGTGCCTTACCGGCTTTGATGATGTCGCAGTAAAATTGCTGGTGCAGGTTGTGGGGCACGGCACAATAGACCGCATCAATGTCTTTGTTGGCCAGCAGGTCGTGATAGTTTTTCGTTATCTGTTTGAGTGTGGGGAAATTGTCTTTATACCAGGGATAGAGGGCTTCGTTCATATCGCAGATAGCGACGATTTCGGGTTTGAAATCGACGTCCAGCAGGTGGCACCATCGGGCACAAATGCTGGCGAATTCCCGTCCCATCAGGCCGCAGCCGATGATTCCGAATCGTATTGTTTTCATTTTTAACATTACCTCCAGGTTGTTTTCAGTTTTGTTATTTTTTTTCGTCCTGAAGCGCGAGATCCGCCTCGAGACCGTCGATGTATTTGCAGGCTTCGACGAGGACGCGTGATGCATCGTCATAGACGACGGAGACGTGATGGATATATGGGCCTTGGATGAAGGTTCGTTCCCATTTGGGCCAGTTGTTCACTTCCATCCACACGTAGGAGTTTTGCGTTTCCGGTCCGTCGATGGTATTTCCTTCGCCGCTGATGAGTTTGTAACGCCCGCCGTCGCCGTCGAAACGCGCGATGGTCAGATGGCCGGGTTTGAGTCGCCAGTGTCCCATACCGCTGAGCGAACCTGGTAGAATCCAATGGACACCGATGTGCAGTGGGCGAGGCATATCGCTGAGGACGGAGGGCGCGAAGCCGTGCCAGAGGAGAATACCGTTGTCGTTTTGAGGGTGGCGGATCGTCAGATCGGCGAAGAATGACGGCTGCCAGTCTTTCATAGCGGCTTCCAGCATGGCGGAGCCGACGGCGCCGTGGATATCGCTTTCTGTGACGATGGGCAGGCCCGCTTCGCCGGTCAGGGAGGCAGACAGAGCGTCGTAGCCCCCCAGTTTATCGCTGAGTGAAGGGAAGGCTTCGAGTGCAATAGCGCTGATATTTTCGTTTTTGGCCCAGTCCAGGTAGAAATCGCGTAATGCCAGTTGAAGAATGAGGGGTTCATCGGAGTGATAGCCGGTGAACCGGAAGATTTTTTTCAATTCCTTCAGTTCGTGTTCGTAGCGGTCGGCATTTTGGGCGGCTCGCGATTTGACCTGATCGAGGATTTTGATCAGGTCGATGGGCAGGATTTCGATGCCGAATTTTTCCAGCAATTCACTTTCGTTTACCTTGGTGGTCCAGAAGAAATCGATGCGGTTGCCGACCAATCCGATTCGCAGGTTTTTGAAGGCTTTGACGGCGCTGACGGTTCGAAGGAAATCTATCACGCCGTTTTTGAAGATCGGTTCATCGATTTTGCAGTTTTCGATATAGGTGAAGGGTACTTTGAGTTTGTGGAGGACTTTGCTGCTGGCGAACATGCCGCAGAGGGTGTCGCGGAGTCGGGTTCCGTCGGGCAGCGGGGCTTCGTCACGCGGTCCCCAGAGTAGGACGGGGACAGCCAATTTTTTTCCGATCATTCCCACCGCTCCTTCAGTTCCGAAGTTGCAATGGGGCACGAAGATCGCATCGCCCTCTTCCTTTTTGAAATATTCCACGACCGTGTCAACGTGTTTCTGATCACGCACCATTCCATCCGGAAGAACGGTTTCAAGGTCTATAGAGTTTACGCCCCAGTCGGTCAGGAGTTTTTGGATTTTCGCTTTTTGCCAACAGGCGTCCTGGTGTGAAAAAACGAATTTTCCAATGGGGCACAGACCCAGTTTTATTTGTCGCCAATTCAGTTTCATTTTTTGCGCCTCCACACTATCAGAAAGGGGACCGGCACGAGGCCCATCCCCTTTAATTTAGAACTTGAAACTAATATCCCAACTCTTTTTCGACTTCGCCTATAGCTTCGTCGATGATATCCATTGCCTTTGATGCCACGTCATCCGGCATGACGATGGGGGGCGACATTCGCAGGATATGTCCTGCGGGG
>CAYMXC010000017.1:0-16435 GCA_964394135.1 uncultured Phycisphaerae bacterium | reverse complement strand
GGTAGTCGTGTTGAATTTTCGGGAATTGGGTTTTTTGAACTCCTCTAACATTTCCAAGCTTCTGAAACTTCGCAAACAGGTCATGATCAACAGCGAGAGGCATTTAAAACTCTGTGCCATTTCCAACCACGTCTGGGGTGTGTTCCTAGTGACGGGGTTGGATAAGATTTTCGAATTTGCCGACGATGTATCGACCGCGCTGGCCGGGCTACAACTAGGAGAGAAAAAGAAAAAGTAATCTTCGTTGCTGTCGACGTCCATGCGAGTCCTGGGTGCAAAGAACAATAAGAAAAAATCGGTTGCTTCGTATATATCTCCGGATTTTTCTTGCAATGAAATAAAAGTCTCGTAAAATTCGGTAGGTCTTGTCCAACCAAGACTTACGACTTGAAAAGTAAAAAGATTTGTTATATCGTTAATAATATATTGAATTTGCTTTAATCCAAGAAAGGAGCCTCCCTTGACTACGCTTACGAAGGTGTTCATCGTAGTCCTGGCGGTTTTTGCTATCGCCTTCTCGATGCTGGTCATTGCTTATACCGCTCAGAGCACGAATTATCGACAATTGGCGGATTATTGGAAGACCCAGGCGGCGCAGGAGCAGACCCTTCGTCAGGCCAGTGACAACTGGAGCAAGATCGCCGGTGAAAATCTGCAGAAGCAGATAAGCCAGCAGCAGGAACAGCTCAGCAAACTGCGTGCGGAGATGGACAAGTCCAATGCACAGGTTGCGTCGCTGAATAACGAGTTGCTGGCAGAGCGTCAGAAAACTGCGTCGCTTACCGGTCAGGTTACTCAATTAACCAGTATGATCAATGCAGGCGATGCGGAACGCAAGGAGCTTCAGAATCAATTGGAATCGTTGCGGAAGGACAACACCGGCCTGCGGACCGACAATTTCCGTCTGGCGGAGAGTAATCAGAAGCTTGAGCTTCAGCGCCAGTTGTACGAACAGGAAATCCGCCTGCTGAAGGAACAGAATTTCTCTCTGGGCGAAAAGCTCGAGGGATTGCGGACTCAAGGAGGCGGTTCGACGGCTTCGGCGGCGACCCCGGCCTCGCCTGGTCAGAAAGCCCAGGCGGCGACGGAATCGGAAGCTTCACCGATTGTCGGTCAAATTACGGATATTCGTGATAGTCTGGCGGGCATATCCATTGGTTCAGCACAGGGTGTTCGCGAAGGCATGGAGTTCATTGTTTATCGAGGCGCCCAGTATCTTGGCAAACTGAAAATCAGCCGCGTTCAACCCGAGCAGGCGGCGGGTGAACTGATTCAGAAGCAGGGCAATATCCGCCCGGGCGATAAAGTTACGGATAAATTTCAACTGTAATCGGGATTACAGTATTCAGGAGAAAGTAGATGGCTGCATTGCAACGTCCGGGGTTCATAGGTTCGGGAGAAGGCGATATTTACACGGTATTGCTGATTATCGCCACCGTCTTTGTTGCGATCGCGACGATTGTCCTAGCCTATCAGTTTGGTTCCTATTACGGATTCGACAATTTGATTTATGGTCCGGCCGGCATTCCGAAATAGCCGGGTGAAGAAATTTCGATCGTCAGGTTCCTGACGCAATGGGTGGGGAAATAGCTTTTACTGTTCGTTAATTGTTGGTAAAGTGGTTTTGTTTGAAGACTGACAAATCGGTCTTCAATGAGATCGATCGACAAAGTTTAATTTTTCCGGAGGTTCCGGATCGTGCTTTTTGATTCTCTTTTCGGCCTGTTTTCCATTGACATGGGCATCGACCTTGGCACGTGCAATACATTGGTGTGCGTGCGGGGGCAGGGGATCGTTTTGAACGAGCCAAGCGTAGTGGCGGTTCGGAAGGGGACCAATCAGGTTTTGCAGGACGGTAACGCGGTGGGTCTTGTGGCCAAGGAAATGCTTGGCAAGACGCCGGGTTCGATTACCGCGGTTCGACCGTTGAAGGACGGCGTGATTGCAGATTTCGACATTACCGAGGCCATGCTGGCCTACTTTATCCGCAAGGTTCACGGCCGGCGGAATATTATTCGGCCTAGAGTGGTCATTTCGATTCCATCGGGGATTACTGCGGTTGAAAAACGTGCGGTTCTGAATTCGGCGGAGCGTGCGGGCGCCCGAAAGGTTTACCTTCTCCAAGAGCCTATGGCTGCGGGAATCGGCGGCGGGCTTCCCATCTCCGAGCCGACGGCGAGTATGATCGTGGACATTGGCGGTGGAACCACGGAAGTGGCGATTATGTCGCTGGGCGATATTTCCGTAGCAGAGTCTATCCGCGTCGCAGGGGACGACATGGACGAAACCATTGTCAATTATATGAAACGGACATATAACCTGCTGATCGGTGACCAGACGGCGGAGCGCATCAAGGTGGAGATTGGCTCGGCCAACGTGCTTCCAGAAGAGAAGACTATGGAAGTCCGCGGACGGGATATGATCTCGGGCCTGCCGAGAAAAACGATTATTACCAGTGAAGAAATTCGTGATGCGCTGAAAGAACCTGTGGGGCAGATAATCGACGCTGTTACGCGGGTTCTGGAGCACGCGGAACCGGAACTGGCGGCTGATTTGGTCGAAAACGGAATCTGGATGGCGGGAGGTGGATCGCTGCTTCGTGGCATTACTGAAGTGATGTCAACAGCCACCGGGCTTCAAGTCCGTTTGGTGGATGACCCTCTGACCTGCGTGGCGAGGGGAACGGCAATTTACCTGGAACATCTCAACAAATGGAAAACGAGCCTTGAGTCCGACGAGGAAGGCTTGTGAAAAGCAGCATGAATGGCTGATCATTTGAGATGGGGGAGAGCAAACAAAGTAGAAGTAGATGTAAAAGTTATGAGTCCGATGCTGAGAAGAATTCAATATAACCCCACGCAATTCCAGCGGTATTCCCGATTTTACAAAAAGCTCAAGTCACAGAATGTTTTTATTGCTCTGATGATCGGCTCCGCCGTTGCGATCTTTTTGCCCATCCGATGGACCGGTCCTGTAGAAAAGATATGTCAGGCCTGGCTGGCACCTGCGGGAAGTTATACCCTTTTAGCCGCTCAAAGAATCACAGGCAGGGGTGAAACGCTTGATGACAGCAGCAAATTAACCCCGACCCGGAAGGATCAAATGCTTGCCGTCCTCAATTTGAAGCTGACGGAACTGGAGAGAGAAAATCGAAATCTGATGAATCTGCGAAACGCTATGGGCCCGGGACCGTCGCTGGTTCCTTCCCGTGTCGCACAAGCTCGGGTCGTCGGGCATGACAGCCTTGGTTTGGCGTCGGTGGAAGTCGATCGGGGAAGTCTCTCCGGCGTCAAGGAAGGCTTGCCTGTTCTCGCGACCATTCCACTGGATATTTTGCAGAATGAAAATCTAGATCCCAAGCTGGCAATCTCAGCCGGTTCGCTGGTTGGGCTTATTGCCTATGATCCCGGGCCATATACTGCACGGGTGGAATTGTTTACATCGTCGAAGATGAATATGCTCGCGTATGTGCTTAGATACGTCAACGACAAGAGTCAGATCGTTGCGCGGGTGTATATCCAAGGGACTCCCAAGGGCGATCTGATGGTGACCAAATTGCCTGTGCCAGCCCAGCGTGTAAAGGTTGGCGATCTTGTGATTCCCGCAGAACCGGAAAAGTTTAATTTGCCTACGCCGGTGGTTCTGGGCAAGGTTGTAAAGGTTGATATCAATACGGACAATCGGCTTACGGAAGATCTGACCATTTGCCCTATTCTTCAGAAAAAAGATTTGAGCAAACTTTACATTCTGATACCGTGACCTGCGTTTCCTGGCGGTAATGGAAGGCGGTACTATAAACGATGTAATGCCAGCCGCGTATTTGGATGCGAACAAATTTACCCTTCAAGGTGTCCAGATTCCTGCAGTTGTCTCTGGAAAGTAATTTACATTTTTGGAAATATGGTATTGTGTTTTATTAGCGAACTAAATTTAAGTAAAGTCAGATGGAACTGCCGGGATCATGCAAAATAGGAGCCGCTGATAAAGCCCATTGATGCCATCCACAGAAAAATTTTTTCTTTTTGAAGCGTGTGATTGAAATTATTGATTGATTTCACGCACGTGTTTGACGTCATCGCGACGTTGAGTGGAAGCTTGTTGATCATGTTGCATCCATCAGCGCGCTTTCAGGAACTTCTCGAAAGAGTCGGAGGAATCCTCACGCAACGGCGGCACGATTCACAAGATTCTTTCCATATAGAGTTATTCCAAATCATAGAGCGAATTGTCGTCACTGAGAAAGCCGCAGTCTATGCCGATATTCTTTTTGACGGAAGCATATGTGTTGGTATGGCGGTCTTTTCGAGATTCCGCATGACCGTCGCTAAAAGCGACATTTGTTGTCTTGAGATGGCGAAAACCCTGTGTACCAGCGTATCGGGTGGCATTGCTTATGTCTTTTTCTCGTTCGTTTTCCCACGGAGCACGCATGAATTTGTTCGCCTGATTATTTCCGTACTGTCCATCGCCGAACAAGGCACATTGTTCCGGGCGCTGGATTTCAGTAATGCGAGCGGTAGGAATGTATTCTTCCGCTGACCAGCCACCGACGGGTTCAGCCCAGCCGATGTAGCTTGTGTTATAATTGTAACCAGTATATTTGTCGCCTGCCCACATCGCAGGACCAGTGAAGGCGGGGCATTGTTGGATTTCCGGGTTACCCCAGGCATCCCAAATCAATCCGGGCTTATAGTTCCATGAATTTGTGCTTGAGTTCCATATTCGAATAAAATCCCAGGCATATTCGGTGTTACTCATGGTTTTGAAGTTATCGATGGATGCAGGTGGAAAAAAGCCGTTGTAATTTCCCAGATAGCTTTGAATCGCGACACACATCTGATGCATATTGCTCAAGCACATGGCTCGTTTCCCTATATCTCTCGAACGTGATAGCGCCGGCAGCAGGATCGACGCCAGCATAGTAATAATTGCAATCACAACCAGAAGCTCAATCAGAGTAAAGCAGACTTTTGACTTCGAAATTATTTTTTTTGCATATATAGACATAGGAATCACCTCAGCAACATTTCGCAGGAGTATTCATATAGCATCGACAGGCGGTGAAGCCTGACGACACATCCATAGAACTCACTATTCTTCAAGTCTAATAAGCAGGATGCTTATGGCAGCAAGTCCTGAAATTATGACCAAACCCAGCGAACTGCAGAATGTACTTTCATTGTCGGATTTGTTGGCAGACTCTTTTGTAATATCCGATGCCATGTTATCGGAGGTTGTGCTTAAAACTGTCGAATAATGGGAAGCAACATTCGAACCACTCTCACCAAGTCCATAATTTGTTGCCAAAATTCCCAAATCAACTACATTGACATTCTTGTCGCCGTTGAAATCTCCCATGCTCCAGGTGGCCGTAGCGGTCGCACCATAATTTGTAGCCAGGATGCCCAGGTCTACCACGTTTACTTTGTCGTCACAATTGGCATCGCCTGCAATCAGCAAGGACCGATTGGTAATTGCAAACGCGGATGTGTTATCCAGAATGGTCGAGATGGTTACCATCTTTGTATCGGGTTTATAGCTGGTTGAGAGAGATGCTTCCCAGCCATTGCCATTCCATCGCAGAACAATAATATCACTACCGTCACCGGTGTAGGAATTCCCGACATAAAGGCTGAGGCTCGCTGTTGTTGACGCCAGAGTATCAGGATCGAGAATAAACTGAGATTTAACCTTGTAAGCAGATAAATATTTCAAGAGAGTATTGAGCGATTCTGTCTGAACCTGCACAGGTTTACTGGAATCTGAAATTGTCAGAACGACAATTTGAATCATGAGACGCAATTCATCGTTTGGATCAACGAAATCGAGCGTAATTGTTCCGACGTCGATCATTTCCTGTGTAACGGACATAAGATCACCCAGTTTCACAGGAGAGGTTCTAGCCACAGCACAGATTTCACCCTGATTATTTTCTGGATCGCTGAATTTGATGTATTTAATCCATTCAAGACTCACGGGATTGCCGTTATCATCCTTCAGCCAGTCGAGGTCCAGCCCTGTACCACCAGCCGAGCCGGCATAAAGCTTAATCGCATCCGCCACTGTCTGATTGCCGAAATAATTCACAATCCACGGATTGACGGGCTTGGTCCAGTCGAGTTCTTCGCTGGTCCACTGGTGGTTGACACTGTCCCATTTATAGGGCTGTGTCGGAAAATAATTATCGCCTGTGAATGTCGCCTCGCGTGGTGCCGATGTGAATGTATACCATGGACCATTCAGTGACTGGGCCACGCTGATGGCTACCGGTTCGGCAAAAACAGCACCGGCTTCGCTGGGACCGAACTCTCCGCCTCCGCCGAATGCGGACAGGGTGTATGTATCCATGTTGGAATTCTCATAAACGTAGATGCCTGTGGCGAAGAACGGATTACCGTGAACAATAAAATCGATTCCATATGGATTGTGCGGATTGTTTTCAATGGGTTCATCGAATTCGACGACGATCTGGCCGACTGTCGGGACGCCTCCGACAGTCGCCCGTTTCAGTCCGCAGCCGTTATTGCAGGTAAGTCCGGTGTTGTAACCGGTAAGATACAACGTGCCGTCGAGACTGTGATCGTTAGTGCCATTGTACCATGCCGGCCAAACCATATTGATTTCGCGGAAATTTCCATCGAACATTCTCGTATCGTCTCGGTCAAGCGTATTGGGTTTTCCGAGAATTGCATCAGGATTATTCCAGAGCGAGCTGGAATGAAACGGTCCGTGTGTTATATTATCGTTCGCGCCAGGGGTGTACGTCGCGGTCATGCCGTCCCAGTTATAGACGACATGATTTGCCCATATATCCACCGCCATCACAATATCAGCTAATGCAAATCCAATCGCCGTCATGATCAAAATGATACTTTGATGTTTTTTCATGGTTATGGTTCCTTGTCAAAAAGAACATTTCATCTGCTATGTATTCTTTTTTAATTTATTTGTTTTCGTGACATGAAAGTCCAAAATACCCATCTGCTTACGCAACTCGTCCGTCATGGCCGGATGGCGATTGATAATTTCCACCATCGCTCTAGCGGCCATTTCGAATTCGCGGAAAAGCTGGAGTTGTTCCTGAACTGAGCAGGGATTATGAAACTGATGACAGGGACAGATGCTGCCCATGAAAAGTTCGCGTGCCATCATCAGTTCTTCAAAGGCTTCGTATGGTACATCGAGACGGCCGACATGATCCCACAGGATCGGCAGAAAATCCGCCGACCATCGCAAGAGCTGTGACACCGGATCGTTTGCGGTATTTTTCTGTTCATCGCAGGACTGATATTCTCGAGCATTTTCCATAATCATGGATGCAACTCCTTTGTGATTTCAAAATGATATTTTTATTCGTTTAGCTTTCGATGCCGACTCTCGCAATAATGCCCTGACGATAATAATGTTTGATCTCCCTCATCTCCGTCACGAGGTCCGCCCGTTCGATAATTCGCTCATCGACCCATCTACCGGTAATGACGAGTTCCACCTGCTGCGGCTTCGTATTGATAATATCAATAAGATCGTTTACATCGAAAAGTCCGTAATGCGTTGCGATGTTCGCTTCATCGAGAATCACGAGTTTATATGTCCCGCTTCGGACCACCCGACGAATTTCCTCCAGACCCCGACGGGCAAAATTGATATCTTCCTCTTGCGGTTTGTTAAAGATAAAACACTGCCTGCCGAATTGCCGTACTGTGATCAGATCGGAAAACCGTGAGAACGCATGCAATTCGCTGTAATCCTGCCCTTTGACGAATTGTCCGATGAACACACGAAACCCCGCTCCCGCTGCTCGCATCGCGAGGCCCAGTGCCGCCGTCGTCTTGCCCTTACCGTCGCCGGTATAAACCTGCACATAACCATTACCTGTTTCTATTTCGTTTGATCCCATCTTTATTTCCTCCATGAAAACTCGGGCGAAGCGGCATGACCCGCTTCACCCGTGAAACAACAGCATTAAATCTTCGGTTGTTTTCCAACCAAACCGAAAAGTCCAATCACCAGTAACGCTATTGTTGCCGGTTCGGGAACGGCAGCGACATCGGCAAAGCCGTCAATTTCGCCGCCAGAATAGCCGGTTACACCTTCAACCTTGATGTATTGAATCCAACTGTATCCGGACTCAGCCAGATCGAACCCCGTGCCGCCTGCCGCACCATCATAGAGGGCGATGGCTTGAGCCGCAGTTTTACCTGCAAAGTCCGCACTGGTGAGGTTGGGGTTTACGGGTTTGGTATAATCCGATTCCGTATCGGTCCAGCAGGCGTTTTCGCTGTCCCACAGATAGGCATTGGTCGGAAACATTGCATCGGCATAGGGACCACTTTCGTAGGTGTACCAGTTGACGCCATCCTGACTGACTGAAATTTTCATGTTTTCCGAGAAGATACCGCCTGTCAGCGTATAGGTATTCATGTTCGTTGCATCCGACACGCTGCCGTTACCGACGAAAAATGAATTACCATAGACGATGAAATCCAAGCCGTAGGGGTTGTTCACATCATCCATCACCTGATGGTCGAACTTGACCACAACATACTGGCCGATGTTAATCGTGGTAATCAGTTTATTACTATCGGGGCCAACGTTGTAGGCGGGTTCGACAAGTTTAACTCGTCGATTTCCAGCCTCACCCCATTGGTTGTAAAATTTTGTCGAAGGCTGACCCAATACGGCGTAAGGGTCATTGTAAAGCGAAGAACCTGTAAGACTGCTGGAATAGGACACAAGTTCCGCCGCATACGGGCTGGCAGACACCGTCGATATACCAGCGGCACAAAAGATAAAGCAACATATAATATTTTTATTCTTCATGGTTAAAATTTCCTTTCATCTGTTTTTGAGCTGCAAGTTACTTGCGATTTTTCAAAACGCCGAACAATCCGCCCATCAGCACCAGCAGCATCGTTGCGGGTTCAGGAACAACTGCTGTTTCGTAATTTGTCGGAGCCTGTTTATCGTTTATCCACGCGAGGGTCCCGGCGCCTTCAAAGTCGAACATGTCCAGCCCGCCGGCAGCCACTGTCCAACCCATCCATGATCCGTCTTTTAACGAAAGACTGCTCATACCGACTTCGGAAAATGCCCATTCGCCGTGGTTGCCGGTAAAAAAACTGCCCGTCCAATAGGGCTCTGTTCCACGGTCAGGAGCTTCAGTAAAACCGCCGTTGCCGCCTTCCTCATGCCAGAGTTCCCAGTTAGGACCGTACCATCCGCCCCAGTATAAGTCACTACTGTCAGTTGAGTTGAAGTTATCGGGATCATCGTAACTGCCCGTGACAATCCCACCCGTGAAATTAGAGGCAGTGTAAGTCGTACTGCCATCCGTAATTCCGTAATCACCATCATTGTCCAGATCATAGCCAAGGGCAAATACCGCCTTGCCATATTGAGTATTCCCGCTGGTCATCGCAAAAAGACGAGGATCGGCAGCCACAATGGTGTTGAACATATCCTCGCCTGTCGCGATTCCATCGAATCGATAACCCCAGACCAGCGTTTTTGTTGCCACAGGTGCAGAAACATTTGTGTTATTAAAAACCTCTGGTGAACTCCATTGAATCACCATTGCAGCCTGGTTACTGCCGCTGCCCGTCCAGAATTGGATATCATTCAGTGAAAAATTTTCCGCATATACATTCCCAATACCAACTGCCGACAGGATACAAAGCACTATTTGTTGTTTGAATTTAGAAACCATTTTAAACCTCCATTATTGATTGATTTCACATACGCTCCATATACTTTCGCTTGTCAACTTCTTATCATGTCATTTTCGTTTTCATAAAAACCCCTTTCCGGCTGAAACCTCGGCGCAGTGAATCTCCGCAAGCATTTTTCCCTGCATTTCTTTAAATGGTTTCAGTCTGTTTCATTAGCCCCATATACATTTCGACAAACGCACCCGGGCGCAAAGTGTGTTCATCTCGAAACTGGGATAAAAAGTAGGCGGGGATAAGGAATACGATCCACTCTGCGAGGTCGGGCTGCTCTTTTTCAAGCATAAAAACAAAAAGCCCCGATTCTCGCGAGCGTCAAGAACCGGGACTTGAATTTGCAACAGACACAAATACAAACAGTCCCATGTTCCCTGTCAGCACTTATCTCGCGAATGCTTATACCAGGTTTCGTTTACAGGCAGGTCTTCTGGCTTCCGGGTCATCCTTCCGCCGCCTCCTTCCCATTCAAACCACGCGTCCGAACAGTGGATTCATACTTGCGGCGGTCGTCACCGGTTACAGCGGCGCGTCCGCAGCCGATTCTCACGGCTTTCCCTATTCACCTTTCTTTAGAAAGATCGTCTTGTCGAGAAGATAAACTTTTCAACAAAACCTGTAATGAGTTACAATCTATATCACTTCGTTTTTTTTTGTCAAGAAAAATCTTTGTGCCGTAGTAATCCCTCATAAGCTGTGAAAAAATCAGGACGGGCGAATGGTGGATCATATCGGTTGTTTGTTTCACCTTTTTACGGCTAAATGTTCTTGCCAGAACCGGTTTTCAAAAATATATCGGGTAAAATATTCTTGTGACGCAGATGATCTCGTCGAGCGTTTCCGTTCCGCCGCCGTAGGCTTCGAGAATCTTTGAATGAAATCGCTCGGCTCCTTCCGGCAGATCGCGGACTTCTGGCATGTCGATTTCAATCAGCCCGACACCGGCCTGAATCGTTCGACCCTTGTGAACGCCGCTCGCGAACAACCAGCCGATGATTTTACGCATCGCGTTCATTCACATGCTGCTTCAGATAAGCGGCCACTTCGTTCTCGATCGCATCGATGAGTATTTTGCGAGCTCCGGTCCGTGAAATTTCCGTCAAAACATCCCGACTGCCTATTGCAAATGCCGCATCATTTCCAGCATCTTTGTTCATGGCATATCCCTTCATAAGATGTTGTTCATAAGACGTTATTCAAAACACCAAGATACGCCGCTGGTCTCAATTTTCAATCCACCACTTTCGGTTATACCTCGAGAAATATTTTGTTTACAGAATGACTTTTTGTTTTGAAAAGCAGGAGTATCTCAAGTCATAATTTTCCAGATATCAAACATTTTATGAAAGAAATCAAATGAGCAGATTAGCATCTATACTAAGCCATCAAAAAGTAACTGGGTACATTGTTCCACTGTTCTGGCAGCATGGAGAACCTTTCGATAGGATACTGGAAGAAATCGATCAGATGCACGCCAACGATATTGGCGGTTTCATTCTGGAATCCCGGCCTCATCCTGATTTCCTTGGCGAGTCATGGTGGAGTAATTTACGATTTACCCTTATGGAAGCGGCAAAGCGGAATATGAAGGTCTGGGTATTTGACGATAGCAGTTTTCCCAGCGGATTTGCGGCGGGAAGAATTCGCGATCTGTACCCGCAATATCTGAAAGTCTACCTGCGAGAGCAGCACATCGACGCTGCAGGGCCGATGGAGGGAGCTTCTTTTCAGCTAAAGGGTTGGATTGAGCAGGGGGAGCAGTTGGTTCGGGTGGTAGTGGCGAGACGAACCGATGGTGTGGACAAACTTGATGGTGACACACTCAAAGACGTTACAAATAGAGTCATCAATGGCATTCTTTACTGGGACATTCCCGATGGTTACTGGCGGGTATTTGTATTTGTTCGTACGCGAAATGGCGGAGAGGAAGGGACACGGGATTATCTTAATCCGATAGATCCGGCTGCGGTTCGATCTTTTATCGATACCGTTTATGAAGCACATTACGCCAATTTTGCAGATGAATTTGGGAAAACGTTTGCTGGATTTTTCTCAGATGAACCTCGCTTTGGGAATTTTGCAAGTTATGAAGCGGTTTTGGGCAAAAATGTTATTGTCCAGCCTTATTCCGATCGGCCCATGGTTCTGCCATATTCCGATGGGCTGCTTTATCAATTGAGCGAAGTCTGGCAGAGCGATTTTGCTCCGATGCTGCCCTGCCTCTGGTATGATGGAGGCGAGCAGACCAGCCGGGTTCGTTTTACCTATATGAATCTTGTCAGTAAGCTCTTTGGCCAAAACTATACACAGCAAATCGGCGATTGGTGCCGCAATCATGGAGTTGAATACATCGGCCACGTTGTTGAGGATAATGGTGCTCACAGTAGGCTTGGATTTGGGTCGGGGCATTTCTTCCGATCGCTCCGAGGCCAGGATTGTTCTGGAATGGATATCGTTTTTCAAGTCTGGCCTGGATATACCGGCGGCAGAATGACGAGTCCTTTTGGTTATCTCGATGTCGATTTCTTTTATTGGGGGCTGACCAAAATGGCTAGTTCAGAGGGGCATATCGATCCGAAAAAAAAAGGCAGAACGGTTTGCGAAATTTTCGGCGCTTACGGCTGGCAGGAGGGGCTAAAACTCATGAAGTGGTTAACGGACCACGTCTGTGTTCGAGGTGTCAATATTTTAATTCCGCATGCTTTTTCGCCAAAAGAATTTCCTGATTCCGATTGTCCGCCGCATTTTTATGCCGGAAGGCGTAATCCTCAATGGCGTTACTTTAAAATATGGTCAAGTTACGCTAATCGCGTTTGTCATTTGCTTTCGGGTGGAAAACACATGGCTTCTGTCGCAGTTGTCTATCATGCCGAAGCGGAATGGGCCGGTGAATTCGAACCCTTTGAAAAAGTCGTTAAGACTTTGGCTCAACGCCAAATTGATTGCGATATCGTACCCATTGATACTCTCGTCAATTCGGAAGAAACTGTTATTCGCGATGGTGGGATTACGATTAATCGGGAAACATATCGTGCAGTAGTAATTCCTTATTCACAAGTGTTGCATGAAGTATTTCTGATGCGGCTTGATGAGATGGCAAAAAACGGCGTTTGTATTGTTTTCATGAAAGATTATCCGAGCAGGGGACTTTGCCCGGATATGTCGTTTTACGATCTTTTGTCGGATCTGAAGTCGCGGCCATGCGTTTTACTTTCTAATCACGACCAATTGGTAGACGATTTAAGGCGTTTGGACATTTATGATCTATCGGTTGCCGGATATGAGAATAATCTTCGAGTATATGGGTATATGCAGAATGAGGACATGATTTACTTTTTGACCAATGAGAGTAAAACGGATTTGATTGATACCACAATTGAGTTTAAACAGATGGGTCATCTAATCGGCTATGATGCCTTAAATGATGTATTTTATGAACTTTCCTATACGATTGATGACAAGCGAACCCGTGTCAACTTAAAGCTTGAGCCGTATGAGTCGCTGTTTCTTATTTTCCCGAAAACAGAAATAAAAGGTCTGAAAAAACTCGAAAAAAAGGAATTTATTCGCGACTTGGACTTGGACTTTTCCATCGAAGGGACCTGGAATGTTTCCAAAGCAACGGCGGAAGAATATCCGCATTTTTCGGTCGAAAAAAAATTACCGGTTTGGGAAATGTTGCTGCTCCAAATCTTTTGCCATCATTTTCGGGTACTCTTCGATATGAGCTTACTTTTGACTATCCCGCAACGAACTGTGCCAGACGGAAATTCCTTGATTTGGGCTGTGCGTTTGAGATTGCTGAGGTAAAAATCAATGATCGTGAGGTTGGAATTCGCATCTGCCCGCCTTACCGGTATGAAGTGACGAATTATCTCATAGCTGGTCAAAACACACTACAGATCGACGTTACCAATACCTTGGCGAAGCAGAGCGGCCACGCTGTCTTCGACCGTGCAATGCCTCAGGAACCGGCGGGTTTGTTGGGACCGGTGCGGATACTTTCGTAAGTAATATTGAGTAAATATGGCTTGTGGTAAACGATTGTTGAATTAATCTTGTAACCGCCCAAAAATTCAGGATGTAGTGCATCAACTTATACTTATTATCCCCAAAACACTTTTTTATTGGTCACCGTCTTTGATTCTGTTTGTCCATAACAGAATTTTATGTTTAGATTGTTGATTGACATTTATAGATAATTCTTGAATTAATACCTTGATTTTTAAATTGTTGTCGTATACAATAGCAATTGTAGTCGACAACATGTCGTTATTAGTTGAGTAAAAACGATGGTAACAATCTACGATATAGCTAAGGCCTGCAATACCAGTCATGCCACAGTAATTCGGGCATTAAAAGATCGACCTCATGTCAAGGAGGCGACTCGCAGACGTATCAAGGAACTGGCGAGAGATCTTGGTTATCGGCCGAGCCATGCGGGACAGATGCTGAGAACTGGTAAAACCAATACCATCGGACTGGTACTGCCGGATTTTACAAATCCGTTTTATGTCGAGTTTTTTAAGGGTTCTCAAGCAGTATGTCTTCGTCACGGCTATCAATTGATTGCGGTCGAATATTGCCTGGATATCAATCAGGAACGTGTTTGTTTGGAACAGATGCTCGGTCGGCGTTGTGATGGAATTATCACCATGCCCAGCCGATTTGAACCGATAAGGGATTTGATTGAAGAATTTTGGGACAGCAGTCTTCCGTGTGTGGTGATTGGCTTGCCGTTTGATCTGACTGAAGGTGTGAATATTGACGGCTTACGAATCGATATTACTTCCGGAATGGAAGCAGCCATAGACCATCTGGTCGGTTTGGGGCACCGGAACATCATGATGGCGGCCAGTTGGCCGAAAGAGTGTGGTGGTTGCGGGCGATACGATGCGTTCGAACGCGGTCTGTTAAAGCATGGTTTGCCTTTCGATCCTCAGAAAAATATTTATTATCATTTTACGGGTGATCAGTATGAGGACGGCCGGCAGATAGGGCGGGATATTCTAAAAATGTATCCTCAAACAACTGCGATCATTGGGGCTAACGATCATTTAATTATCGGGATGATGCAGTCGTTTATGATGATGGGCGTCAGAGTTCCCGAAGATATATCACTGGTGGGAACGGATAATACCCAAATCGGTCAAAACTGGGTAGTGCCTCTTACTACTATTGATCAGCGAGCAACTGATCAGGCTAATGTTGCAACAGAATTACTCTTTGAGCGGATAAAGAGGGATGAATGGGATGAACCGAAACACATTACCTGGAATGCTGAACTGGTCGTTCGGAAAAGTACCGGTCTTGTAAGGGTCGTTTAGAAAATAACGAATAAAAAGTATGTAATGCAAGTATCGGCGTGTTCTGGACGTTTTGCAGATATTTAAAAAAAAGAGATGAAAACATGAAATTGCTCGTGTTGCAAATGCGGATCGTGGGATGTTTGGTGTATCTGGTGTTCAGCTCTCTGCTTTTTGCTGATATGCCCGCTCTGGATTCAAGTTCATTTCCGAACAAGTACGAGGGAAATTTATTTCCACTTCTATTGGACTATACGACAATTGAGGGTTTGGGCGGAGTGTTGAGCACCGATGGCGATATTCTGAATTATACACTGCCGCCAAGTCCGAATGAGATAACGAAATTTGAGTCGAATACATGGAGCAGCCAGGTGGATTGTACGACGGGTTACACGATTGAGTTTCGTGCGAAGATCACTTCTGCGGATAAGCCGTGGGGTTCGTTTCGTGTATTCGCAAGCACGAACCATGCGGCAGATAACTTCTTTTTGTGGCTGACTCCAGAAAGGATACGGATGTATCCCTGGTTTGACTATATCGACACCAATCGGAATGATTATGCTTTTCATACCTTCCGGATTGCCCGTGAGCCGACGTACCAAAATTACAACTGTACTTTGTGGTGTGACGGGGTGGAACTAGGTGTTTTCCCGATGTTGAATACATATGCACTCAGTACGATGCATTGGCTGGGAGGTAACGGTGATTGCAAGGGTAGTGGTCAGATCGGTTATTTCCGCTGGACGCCGGGAGCATATGCACCGGTTCCCGAACCGATTACGATAGTTATTGTCGGATTGGGTGGGTTGGTTGGAGCTATTCGAAAAAGATAGGGCTGATTAACTATTGTGAGGGCTGGTATTATCCACCAGCCGTTGCCTTTGATTATATTCATATATTAAAGGAGTATTCAATGAAAAGACAAAATTGCTTTACATTAATTGAACTTTTAGTCGTTGTGGCGATTATTGCGTTATTGATTGCCTTGCTCTTACCAGCACTTGGCCGTGCGCGAGAAACTGCTAAGACTGTTTCTTGTCAATCTAATTTAAAGCAGATCGGGATATATCTGAATATGTATAATAATGATTATAACAGATATCCTCCATATGCGGCAATAGATCCGATTACACAAAATTATTTAGTATGGATGAGAATCGTTCTGAAACACCAAAATGATATTGCTGCAGTATACTGGGACCAGAGAAATGACGTATGGATTTGTCCGTCAGTGGGAAGGGGACCTAAAAATACTTATACCTACGGAGGAAATACACGTATTTTTTATCATAATGTTAAAACCGATGAGCCTTGTAAAACGATGCTGGTAACTGATTCGGTGTATAATTTCGCAAGTATTTGGCCAACGGGTTCTATTGGTGAATATGAAGGCACCTCGTCAATTGT
>CAYMXC010000016.1:0-16747 GCA_964394135.1 uncultured Phycisphaerae bacterium | reverse complement strand
AAACAAGAGCCTCTTCCCCAACGGTACTCCCACGCTGTTCTGCAGCGAGCTGTTCATCGAAAAGGGAGTGGAGGACGATGGCGGCGGAGCCGACGTCTTCGAGTCGTTTGACCATATCGAGATTATCTGCAAGCGGGGAAGCGCCAGCCATGAGTGGGCTTTGGAGTTTGAATCCTAAATATGTGGTAGAAATATCCATTTTTAACTCCTATTGCATTGTCGGTTTTTCAGACTCCTGGTGTGGAAACTGCAGATCGGAGAAATTCATGCCGGCCAACTGCTGATAGAGGTTATAGCGAAGTGACGCGTTGCGTTGTGCGTCGGCGAGGAGCTGTTTGAACCTTGCGGGATCATTTTTTTCGACCATTCGGAAACGGACTTCGTTGAGCATGAATTTATCGACCGGCTCTTTTGGTTCTGGAGAATCGAGCTGGAGGGGATTTTCATTTTGATCGAGTCGGCGTGGGTCGAAACGATACAGGGGCCAGAGGCCGGTATTGACGGCCAGTTTTTGCTGTTCGAGACTGATCGCCAGATCGTAGCCATGAGCGATGCAGTGGGCATAGGCGATGATGAGTGAGGGTCCTGGATAGGACTCTGCCTCAAGGAAGGCTCGGACGGTTTGATTGTCGTTTGCGCCGAAGGCGACATGCGCGACGTAGACGTAGCCATAACTCATCGCCATCATTCCGAGGTCTTTTTTAGGCAGACTTTTTCCTGCGACGGCAAATTTCGCAGCTGCGCCGAGCGGTGTGGCTTTGGACTGCTGGCCGCCGGTATTGGAATAGACTTCTGTATCGACTACAAGGACATTGACGTTTCGGTTGAGTGCCAGGACGTGATCGAGTCCGCCGTATCCGATATCGTAGGCCCAGCCGTCGCCGCCTACGAGCCAGACGCTTTTTTTCACGAGGTAATCGAGGAGTGTTTCGAGCCGACGTGCTTCTGGGGCATCGATTTTAGCCAATTGATCGCGGATCGTATGGATTCGTTTTCGCTGATTTTCTATGCCTGATTCGGAGGACTGATCGGCCTGAAGGATTTCGGCGACGAGGAACGAATCGAGTTTTGGAGCGAATTTTTCGAGTAATTGTCTGGCCTGGCGGGCATGGGTGTCGATCGCGAGACGAAAGCCCAGGCCGAATTCGGCGTTGTCCTCGAATAGAGAATTGGCCCAGGCGGGACCGCGTCCGTGGCGATTGGTCACGTAGGGAGTTGTCGGGAGATTTCCGCCGTAGATGGAAGTGCATCCGGTGGCGTTTGCGATCATGGCGCGATCGCCGAAGAGTTGGGTAAGCAGACGTATGTATGGTGTTTCGCCGCAGCCTGAGCAGGCACCGGAATATTCGAAGAGCGGCTGAAAGAACTGAGAACTTTTGACGTTTATTCGTTCGAAGGCGGTTCGATCGACTTCCGGCAGACTGAGGAAAAATTCATAATTTTCGGCTTCGCGTCGACGGATGGGCAATTGCGGCTGCATGTTGATAGCCTTGTGGGCTGGATTGGATTTATCGCGGCCTGGACAGGTCATGGTGCAGATTTTGCATCCGGTGCAGTCTTCTGGTGCGACCTGGATGGTAAATTTCCGGCCTTTGAATTCTGCGCCCTTGTAGTCTGTTGAGCGGAATGACTGGGGGGCATTTTTGAGATGTTCGGGGTCGTAGACTTTGGCTCGGATTGTGCTGTGGGGGCAGACCATGGCGCACTTGTTGCACTGGATGCAGACGGCGGGATCCCAGATTGGAATTTCCTGTGCGATGTTTCGTTTTTCCCAAACGATAGTGTCGAGTGGCCAGGAGCCGTCGGGGGGAAAGGCGCTGACTGGGAGGGTATCGCCGCGGCCGGCCATCATGACTGCAGTGATGTTCCGGACGAAATCTGGTGCATGATCTGGTACGGTGGGCGGTCGGCTTCGGGAGGATGTGACGCCGGAGGGAACTTTTACCTCGCTGAGGTGAGCGAGGGTGTGATCGACGGCGGCGAAATTCCTTCGGACGATTTCATCGCCTTTTTTGCCGTATGTTTTTTTGATGGTGTCCTTGATTTTTTCAATCGCTTCGTCGCGTGGCAGGACGCCTGAGATGGCGAAGAAGCAGGTTTGCATGATGGTATTGATGCGTGTGCCCATGCCCGTATCTTTGGCGACCTGGTAGGCATTGATCACGTAGAACTTGAGTTTTTTGTCCAGGATTACTTGCTGAACTTCGCGGGATAGTTGATCCCAGACTTCGTTTGGTCCATAGGGCGCGTTGAGGAGGAAGACGGCGTTTGGTGCGGCGTAATCGAGGATGTCGAATTTATCGAGGAATTCGAACTGATGGCATGCGACGAAATTAGCTCGGCGAATGAGGTAGGCGGAACGTATCGGTCGTGGGCCGAAACGCAGATGCGAAATTGTGACGGCTCCGGATTTTTTAGAGTCGTAGACAAAATAACCCTGTGCGAAGTTGGCAGTTTCCTCGCCGATGATTTTGATGGAATTTTTGTTGGCACCGACGGTTCCGTCGGCGCCAAGTCCGAAGAAGACGGCTCGGACGACGTTGGACGGTTCGATATCGAATTCTGGATCGAAATCGAGGGAAGTGTGTGTTACGTCGTCGTTGATGCCGATCGTAAAGTGATTTTGGGGATTGTTTTTACTTAATTCGTCGAAGACGGCTTTGACCATGGCGGGTGTGAATTCCTTGGACGACAGGCCGTATCGGCCACCGATCACAATGGGCGCATTGACCATGTGGGATAAGCCGATCGAGTTAGCTTCGCGGAGGGCGGAAACGACGTCCAGATACAAGGGTTCGCCAATCGCACCTGGTTCTTTGGTGCGATCGAGGACGGCGAGGGCTTGAACGGTCGGCGGTAGTGCGGCGATAAAATCTGGCACGGAAAACGGGCGATAGAGGCGCACTTTGATCACACCGACTCGTTGGTCGTGGTCTGCGAGCCTATCGACGGTTTCGTGAACGATTTGGGCACCGGAACCCATGATGATGATGACGTGCTGGGGCTGAGGATGGCCGAAGTAATCGAAGAGATGGTACTGACGGCCTGTCAGGCCGGCGAATGTGTTCATCGTCTGCTGGACGATTTCAGGGCAGGCGAGGAAATATCGGTTGGCGGCTTCGCGATTCTGGAAGAAGGTGTCCGGATTCTGGGCTGAGCCTCGGAGGACGGGATGGTCGGGGCTCAGGGCGCGGTTTCGAAATTCTTTGATGAGGGAATCGTCGATCATGGCGTGGATGTCGTCGTCGGTCAGTTCCTCAATTTTGTTTACTTCATGGGAGGTACGAAAGCCGTCGAAAAAATGGAGAAAGGGGATGCGAGACTTTAGCGTGGCGGACTGGGCGATGAGTGCCAGGTCGTGGAGTTCCTGGACGCTTCCGGAAGCGAGAAAGGCGAAGCCTGTTTGCCGGCAGGCCATCACGTCGGAATGATCGCCGAAGATGGACAGTGCATGGGTTGCGAGGGTACGGGCAGAGACGTGCATGCAGAACGGGAGCAGTTCGCCGGCGATTTTATACATATTTGGAATCATCAGCAGGAGGCCCTGGGAGGCGGTGAATGTAGTGGTCAGTGCACCGGCCTGTAGGGAACCGTGGACAGCGCCTGCTGCACCGGCTTCCGACTGCATTTCTGTGACTTCGGGGACGAGGCCCCAGATATTGGTTTTTCCTCGTGCGGACCACTCGTCGGCGGATTCGCCCATGGGAGAAGAAGGTGTAATCGGATAGATGGCAATGACTTCGTTTGTTCGATGTGCGATCGAGGCGGCAGCCTCATTACCGTCAATGGTTATCATTCTTCTGTCAGCCATGTTGCCTCCCGTTTGATTTATAATTACATAATCTTCAGAAATCCCCGTCAGCGAGATATAATGTATTGTCCTGCCGGAAGTGGAAATTTTCAACTACTCTTTTGAAGATCGATTGAGAGAAAGATGGTGCATCAAGACGCACCCTACAAAGAGATGGCAGGCATAGACGGCATACGGCTCAGCGTTGATAGGTTCCGATCAGTTCGCCCTGTGCGAGAACATGATTTTTCATAGCGGCGAGGAGTGCTTTTTTCGTGAGATTGGGTCTGACGATCAATGTCGTATTGAGCGCATAGAGTTTGAAATGATAATGATGGACGCCATGTCCTTTGGGTGGCATGGGTCCGCCGTAGCCATAATTTCCCATCATATTTTTGCACTGTATGGCCCCTGGCGGCGTGGAAAGTTTTTCCGTATTTGGGATCCATTCCGGCAATTCAGTGGTGTCAGGTGGGATTTTGTACATAAGCCAGTGTACAAACGGCTCGGAGATAGGAGCATCTGGATCATCGACGATTAGAGCGAGCTCTTTGGTTCCTTCCGGCAGGCCTGTCCAGGCCAGGGGAGGCGAGATGTCCTCGCCTTCGCCGGTATATTTTCTGGGGATTGGCTGACCTTGTTCAAAAGCACTGCTTGTCACGACAATCGTCATGGGTACATCTCCTTTAGATTCAACTGGTTTCTGTTCGGCGTTCGTTTCCCCGCGTTGGCAGCCGATCAGCGTTAATGAAACAAGAATGATCGGGACAAACACAAGGCGATGCAACACAGTTACCTTTGCTTTAAACATTAATATATAAACCCCTTTGTTGATTATCGTACAACAAAAAAAAGTGCAGGTCAAGACTTGGGAATCGGACAAATCATTTCTACCCCGGGTTCATAGTGCGGAGAGAAGATGGATTCCCGCCTGCGAGGGAATGACACCAGAGAAGATGGTGCGTCAAGAGGCCCTACCGTTTAAAACCATGGGCTGGAAGTGCTGCGGCGGATGTGAATTTCATCCACAACTCCGTTTCCCCGATGTGTAACGAGGTAGAGTACCAGTTCGGCTATTTCCTGCGGTGCGATCAGGTCTTCTCTACGGATGTCTGGTCGGACGCGAGTGACCATTTCCGTATCGCCGCCGCCTGGACAGATCACATGCACGCGGATATTTTCTTTTTTGTATTCCTCGGCCAGTGCGATGGAAAATCCTCGCAAGGCGTGTTTGGAGGCGGTATAGGCGGTTTGCAGCGGATAGCCCTTGACGCCGACGACGGAAGAGATGTTGACGATGTAACCGGGATCGGCTTTTTTCAGCAGGTGGATGGCCTCGCGGCAGAGGATATATGGCCCGCGGGCGTTGACGGCAATGCAGCGATCGAAATCTTCGGTAGTCGTTTGTTCGAAGGGAGACGAATGTGTGATGCCGGCGTTGTTGATGAGGATGTCCAGACGGCTGAAGGTTTTTTCGGTAGTCGCGATCAGATTTTTCAATGAATTTTCATCGGTCATTTCGACGGGCACGAGCAGAGGATGACCACCAGCGTTTTGGACGGCGTCTGCAGTATTCTGAAGTTCGTTTTTTGCTCTGGCGGCCAGGACGATCGAAGCACCGCAGGTTGCCAAAGCAAGTGCGACGGCTCTGCCGATGCCCCGGCTAGCACCAGTGACGATGGCGACTTTGTTTTCAAGTTGTCGATTCATATTTTCTCCTGATTTTTGGAGGACACATTGGTAATCTGGTTCATTATAATAGCATCAAACGAGGAGAAGAACCATGGATGTTTATGAAGCCATCAAAAACAGGCGCAGCGTTCGATCGTATCAATCTCGACCTATACCGGGCGATGTATTACATCGTCTTCAGCAGGCCATTCGGTACGCCCCATCCGCGTGCAACAATCAGCCATGGCATTTCATTTTTATCACGGATGAAAAGATTCGTCAGGCGGTAGCCGGTGCGTGCAACGATCAGATGTGGATGGCCGGCGCACCGCTGATTGTTGCGGCCTGTGGAATTCCGGAACAGGCCTATAAGCGGATGGGCGGTTCGGGCAACAGCGTTGATGTGGATTTGGCTATTGCGGTGGATCATCTGACGCTGGCAGCTGTGGCGGAGGGCCTGGGCACATGCTGGATTGGCGCGTTCAGGGAAAACGAAGTGAAATCGCTGCTTGGGATTCCCTGGGAGGTCAAGGTTGTCGCATTGACGCCCGTTGGGTATCCGGCTGAGGCGGGTTTGATTCGGCCGGTGGACGAAGGACGTCGAAAACCGGCGAAGGAAATTTTCAGCCTGGATCGGTACAAATAAGTTAGCAGTTCATGGTACAACGCGAGGATGGATATTCGCCTTCGGGAGCAAGACAAAGGCGATCCGATGCGTTGTGCTCACTTCTTGTCGTTTTTTTTCGGATTAAAATTGAGGCTTCAAAAACTACAAAAAAGACTTGATTTCGGGATAAGAGTTGACATAATTAGGAATAGTTACTATTATTATAACATAGAAAAAGAGGTAGAGGTAAAGAGGTTGTCGAATCGGAAATTGCATATGACGCGCCAGCGTCGGATTATTCTGGAAGTGCTGAAGGGCGTAAAGAATCATCCTTCTGCCGACAGTGTGTATGAAATGGTTCGAGCACGGTTACCGCATATCAGCCTTGGGACTGTATATCGGAATCTCGAACTGCTGACTCAGGCGGGTCTGATTCAGAAACTCGACGGCGGATCGCAAAAGCGATACGACGCCGACACGTCCACTCATTATCATTTCCGATGCCTGGAGTGTTCGCAGATCGTGGATTTGCCGTTTCCGGCCCTTGGTCAGGTCGAGAAGATATGCGAAAAGATGAGCGAATACGAAATTCTCGGCCATCAATTGGAACTGGTCGGGCGATGTCCAAAGTGCCGAAAATGCGGCAGGAAGAAATAGACTGGAACACACAATGACCGTCAGCGCCAAACAACTCGATCGGCTTTACGCCCGGTATAACCGGAAGGAGTTCATCCATCCGGATCCGCTGGAGTTCGTTTATCGATACGCGGACATTCGGGATCGGGAAATCGTCGGCCTGATCGCATCGTCGCTAGCGTATGGTCGGGTTTTTCAGATTCTCAGGAGTGTGGAAACAGTGCTTAGGCAGATGATTCGGCCGGCGGAATTCATTCGCCAAGCTCGCTTGAGCGATCTGGAAAAGCTATTTAGAAACTTCAAGCATCGTTTCACAACCGGCCAGGAGCTTGCTATTCTGCTGTTTGGAATCAAAAGGGCCATCGAGCGATATGGCAGTCTGGAGCAGTGCTTCCTGACGGGATATCAGCCTAGCCACGAGACGATACATTCGGCAGCGATGATGTTTATTCGAAATGTCTCAGCCCCCTTTCAGTGTCGGCGCAACAGTCTGCTTCCCATGCCGGATGGGAAATGTGCATACAAGCGTTTAAATCTTTATCTGCGGTGGATGGTGCGACACGACGAGGTGGACCCCGGCGGCTGGACAGGCGTTTCCAAAAGCAAATTGATCGTTCCACTCGACACCCACATGCACCGGATCGGGTTGGCGATGGGATGGACGCATCGAAAGCAGGCGGATATTCGTGCAGCCGAGGAAATTACGGCCTGGCTGAGAAAATATTCACCTCATGACGCGGTGAAATATGATTTTGCTCTAACTCGGCTGGGGATTCTGCCCGATGGGAACCTGAAGGATTTTTTAACGCTTTGCGGCAAAGCGTAACAGGAAATAATTTAATATGAACATATTCATCAACATATTGCAAGCGGTATGGAACGTTCTCGGTGAGATGTCCATTTATCTTCTGTTTGGATTTCTCATTGGGGGGATTCTATCGGTTTTCATTTCGCGTCAGACCGTTGAACGGCACCTTGGCGGCCAGGGGATTTGGCCGGTTCTGAAGGCATCGTTATTCGGAGTCCCCCTGCCGTTATGTTCGTGCGGGGTGATTCCCGTTGCGAGTGCGCTTCGGAAACACGGCGCTAGCCGGGGAGCGACCACTGCGTTTCTTATATCAACGCCGCAGACGGGAATAGATTCGATTCTTGTGACCTAGAGTTAGCTGGGAATGATTTTTGCCATATTCCGGCCCGTAGTTGCATTGATTTCCGGAGTGATCGGCGGGGCCCTTGTTGAGGCGTTCGACCGGAAAAAAGAGGAAGGCATATCGCCCGAAGTTCGATGCGAGGACGCATGCTGTTCGCTTGAAGGCAAGCCGAAGAAAAGCAAAATCTACCGGGCTTTTCATCATGGTTTTATGGTTTTGCCCGGCGATATTGCCCTTCATCTTGTGATCGGTCTGATAGTGGCTGGGCTGATATCTGCATTGGTTCCGCCTGATTATTTTTCGAACACGATTCTCGGCAGCGGGCTTGGAGCGATGCTTGTCATGATGGGATTAGGCATTCCGACATACGTCTGTGCATCGGCGTCGGTCCCGATGGCGCTGGCTCTGATGGTCAAGGGCGTATCGCCTGGTGCGGTGATGGTTTTTTTGATCACCGGCCCCGCCAGCAACGCGGCAAGCATTACAACTTTATGGAAGATATTGGGGCCCAGAGCGACTGTTCTTTATCTTTTGACCGTGGCGGGCACGGCGCTGGGGGCGGGTTTTTCGCTGGATTACATTTTTTCGCGTAGCGTCCTGCCGATCGCCCAGCATATTCACAATCACGAGATGCTGCCGGAGTTTGTAAAAACGATGGGAGCGGTTACACTTCTGGCACTGCTGGCCGCTGCGATTCTGCAGGAGTATTGGCAAAGCCGGCGTAGGTTTAAACTTGACAGATCATCCCAAGCGATTATATTAAAGGTCACGGGGATGGCCTGCACCGAATGCACGGAATCCGTCCGAAACGCAATTTTAGCTTGCGGCGGCGTCACGGACGCGGAGGTAAGTCTCCATAGCGGACTGGCTATGGTCAAAGGTGAAAATCTCGATATGGAATGCATGCAGCGTGCGATACGACAACTTGGATTTTCCGTAACGGTGAACAAGGCATAATCAACAATGTTTTATAAGCACTTTAAATTTTACAAACCATAAACTTTAAACTGGGAGCATCAATGCAAGTCAACGAGGCTCGAGCAACAGTAACGTTCCAAGGCCAACCTCTTCACCTTGTCGGCAGCGAAGTAAAGGTCGCTGATCGTGCACCGGATTTCGAGGCCTTTACGCCGGATCTTAAGCCGATACGATTGTCATCGTTTAAAGGCAAGGTGGTGATCTTGGCGGCGGTGCCGTCGCTGGACACGCCGGTTTGCGATCTTGAATCGCGGCGGTTCAACCAGGAGGCGTCGAAACTGGGCGATGAAGTCCAGATAGTGGTGATCAGCCTGGATTTGCCGTTTGCCCAGAAACGCTGGTGCGGGGCGAACTCGATTCAGAATTTGCAGGTTCTTTCCGATTACCGCGACAGCCGATTCGGACGAGCCTACGGCGTACTGATCGATGAACTTCACCTGCTGGCGCGATCGATTTTCGTGATTGACCGCGACGGGGTGGTACGATATCGGGAGATCGTCGGCGAAATCACCAATGAACCGAACTACCAGGCAGCACTCGATGCGGCCCTGAACCTGATGAAATAATTTTTTGTATCTACAACTTGTTTTTTTGAAAGGAACGCCACATGGAATTGAAAGGAACACAGACTGAGAAATGCTTACTGATCGCATTTGCCGGCGAGTCGCAGGCAAGAAACCGGTACACGTATTTTGCCGGCCAGGCCCGCAAGGAGGGATTCATCCAGATTTCGAAAATTTTCGAGGAAACGGCCGAGCAGGAAAAGGAGCATGCGAAGCGATTTTTCAGCCAGCTTCAGGGCGGCGACGTTGAGATTACGGCTGCTTATCCTGCGGGAATTATCGGGACCACGGCCCAGAATTTAAAAGCAGCTGCGGAGGGGGAAAAGTTCGAGTGGACCAAGCTGTATGTTGATTTCGCCAAGGTGGCCCGCGATGAAGGGTTTGACGAAATCGCCAAGATGTTCGAATTCATCATGGTGGCGGAACGCCAGCACGAGAAGCGATATCGCGGACTGCTGGCGAATGTGGAATCTGGCCAGGTCTTCAAAAAAGATCGAAAAGTCGTCTGGCGATGTTTGAACTGCGGCTACATTATTGAAAGCGAGGAAGCACCCAAGGTCTGCCCGGCGTGCGCTCATCCGCAGGCTTACTATGAGTTGCTGGGAGAAAACTGGTAACAAAAGAAAGGTCATAGTTCGTAGTCGAAGTTCGTGGTTTTGAAGTGCGTCGTGCAAGTTCGAAGTGTGAATAAAAGTAGACACAACGATTATGGGAGGACCGACGATGATGGAAGAACGCAGACTGCCGTTGATCGGGGAACCGTTTCCGGAGATGGAGGTGAAAACGACGCACGGGAAGCTGAAGCTTCCTGAGACGTTTGCGGGCAGATGGTTTGTATTATTCAGCCATCCCGCCGATTTTACGCCGGTGTGTACCACGGAATTCCAGGCCTTTCAAAACCGCTGGAACGAGTTCCAGGAATTGGACTGCGACCTGATCGGCTTGAGCGTGGACCAGGTTTTTTCTCACATCAAGTGGATTCAGTGGATCAACCAGAATCTCAAGACGGAGATCAAATTTCCGGTAATCGCGGACGATACTGGGGCAATCGCGGCGAGGATGGGGCTACTTCATCCCGCCAAGGGCGCCAATACGGTTCGCGGAGTGCATATCGTCGATCCGAAGGGCATCATCCGTGCGATGCTGTTTTATCCGCAGGAGCTTGGCCGAAATGTGGATGAGATCGTCCGGATGGTCAAGGGGCTCCAGGTCGCCTCACAGCACGGAGTTGCGATGCCTGCGAACTGGCCTCACAACGAGCTGATTAAAGACCAGGTCATCATTCCTCCTGCGACGGATGAAAAGACGGCTCACGAACGGCCGGCGCAATACCAGAACTTCGACTGGTGGTTCTGTTACAAGAAGCTGTAAGCAGTAATTTTCAAAACCATCTTTTTAACAAGGAGATTTTATGGCTAAGCCGCTCGAGATTTACAAATGCGAACTATGCGGGAACATTGTTGAAGTTTTACACGGCGGCGTCGGTGAATTGGTATGTTGCGGCCAGCCGATGCAATTGAGGACGGAAAACACCGTTGATGCATCCAAAGAAAAACATGTTCCGGTGGTGGAAAAAGTCGACGGGGGGATCAAGGTGAAAGTCGGCAGCGTCGCGCACCCGATGGAAGAGAAGCATTACATCGAATGGATCGAAATCATCGCCGACGGCCTGGCGTATCGGGAATTTCTCAAGCCCGGACAGCAGCCCGAAGCGTTTTTTCCCATCAGCGCGTCCAGTGTAAGGGCGCGTGAATATTGCAACTTACATGGATTATGGAGGAGTTGAAGAATATGTTAAGCGAAAAAATGCAGCAGGCTTTGAATAAACAGATCAATGCGGAATTATATTCATCGTATCTGTATCGATCGATGGAGGCGTATTTTCTGGCTGGGAATCTCAAGGGCTTTGCCCGCTGGATGTCGGCCCAGGCAAATGAGGAGCACAGCCACGCGATGAAATTTTTCGAATATATCAATGAGCGCAGCGGGCGTGTGACATTGACGGAAATTGCCTCTCCGCCGACCGAATGGGCCAACCCCCTTGCGGTTTTCAAGGCGGTGTATCAGCACGAACAGAAGGTAACTGGAATGATCAACGACCTGGCCAAGCTGGCGGAATCCGAAAAGGACTACGCCACATCGGTCCTTCTGCAGTGGTTCGTGAAGGAGCAGGTGGAAGAAGAGGCCAGTGCGCTGGAAATCGTGGAAAAGCTGAAAATGATCAAGGACTCTGCGCAGGGTCTGTTCATGATGGACAGCATTCTCGGTCAGCGGAAGTAAAGACCGTAAAGTAAAAGAGTAAAAGAGTAAAAGAGTAAAAACGTAAAAAGTCCTGCAAAATGCGATCATGACCGGGGCGGTTTACTGCCGTCCTGTTTTTTTATAAGGAGCGCGTTGCCATTATTTCGACCTGCGATCATAATAGAGTGTTTAGATATCCCTTTTAAAGATGAGAGGAAAAGACCATGGGAATCAATTTCACGGCGGAAGAGATTTTTCGTATGGCGGAGATGATCGAACGCAACGGCGCGGCTTTTTATCGCCAGGCGGCCAAGCTCACCGCCGATGTATCGGTTCGTCAAGCCATGGAGGGATTGGCGGTGCTGGAAGAAAGCCATGAACGGACTTTTGCCGCCATGCGTGCTCAGCTGTCGGAATCGGATCGTACCGCTGATACGTTCGACCCGGAAGGACTGACCGGCGCGTATCTCAAGGCCCTTGCGGACCGGCGAGTTTTCGACATTCAAACCGATCCATCGGAGAAACTCTCTGGGCACGAAACGCTGGATGATCTTCTGCAAATGGCGATCGGGCTGGAAAAAGATTCGATCGTATTTTACCTTGGGATAAAGGAAATGGTGCCCGCGTCGCTCGGAAAAGACAAAATCGACGCGATCATCCGGGAGGAAATGAGGCATATTTCGGTCCTGAGTCAGGAATTGGCCAATCACTGAGCGGCAGCGGCGGAGTTCCAGTGATTGCGACACTATTTCCGGGTACTCCATGGCGGCTTAAAACGGGAAATTTCTGGTAAAAATGATTCTGTATCAAGTATAATGTTCACCATTAGAAAGGATACCAGCGATGCAGAAATATGAATGCAATGTTTGCGGCTACATTTACGATCCTGCCAAGGGCGATCCTGCGAATAATGTTGAGCCTGGAACACCATTCGAAGAGATCCCTGACGGCTGGGTATGTCCGGTGTGCGGGGCCGGCAAGGAAGAGTTCAGTCCGGTCAAGCAATAGTCGGGGATATTGAGCACTGACCTCTTTGGAGGCGGTATCTATTCTCCGAAGAGGGATGTTTTTTACAACTTTCATGTTTTTTTACATTACACTTTGATGAAAATTACAAGTCCTGGCGGGCCTTCTTGTTGACGCCGGATTAAAAAAAACATCTCTTTGACAAAAAATGGGGTTTTTTCTTGACAAATCTGCGGGAACCCTTAATCTTTGGTTGATATAACTATTGTCTTTCTCTGAATTTAACTTCAGAGAACCATGGTTATCGACTTGTGAGGTTCGAGTCGTCGGAAGAAGAAACTGTCTAGCCTAAGGAGACGATATGGTGATCAACAGAGTTTCAATGGTCGTGTGTCTGAGTTCTGTCCTGTCGATTTTTGCGGGGTGCAGTCATCGGTTCGAAACGGGTTATAGTGACTTTAATCGCGTACAAGTGCAGTTTTATGCCCCTACCGGCGCGACGGTAACCGTAGCACAGAATAATTTCGGGTTCCTGACGCCCGACCGAAGTCACCAGATTAATCATTATCCTACCGAAAGCAGTCGGCTTGAAAGGCGTCCTGAAGAAACTTCGACGTTCAATCTCTGCCCTGGCGATTATGAATTCAAGTATACTGGTGCCACGGGGTTTGAAGGTGCCAACATTTACGGCAACCTCATAGTTTACTCCGTCAACGATTGTGCCCTGCCGGGATCGCGTGAAATGATCCGGCGGGTATTCATTCCCATCGCCCTGCCTTCCCCGCTGACCTCAAAATCATTGACACCCAAGGACGACATTTTCCCCTATCAGTCATCAGCGCATCGTCTGCGAATCACTTATAATGATATCGAGCGTCTGACGGCCGGCGACCTGGTCACCAAGGTTGTTTTCATTGCTGATCTGAAGAAACTGGAAGCGGAACATCGCAATCTTGAAGTAGAATATACGTGCCTGAAGGGCAAACAGCAGCGTCTGAGCGGGCTGCTCAACGAAGCCAAACTCGACTGGCTGGAAAATCCGAAGGATAAAAAGTTCATCGAACTGCAATGCGATCTGAAAAAGATCGAACAGTCGATCGATCGTAATCGCGACCGCGCCGCCCGGATTGAAGCACTGCTTCGGGCGGACAACGTCCTGATCCGACGGAACATGATGGTTATTGCCACCGATGAAATTTTGCCGGTACATGAAGATCCCGTGGCAGCAGCCGGCAAGCTCGGGCAGGTGGTCATGGTCATGCACCTTGGCGGTCGGCATCTGCAATGGGGCAATGCGGCTCAGGAAGCCACCGCGTTCAACAAGTAAGACATTATTTTAAAAGCAACCAGCTGATAACATAAATTTTGGGAGGTTCATACGCGATGATGAAACGAGTGATAGGTTCGATAGCAGCCACTTCCTTGATATTTGCCGGCGTCGTGCTGCTTAGCGGATGCGCGAAATGCAAGTCGTGCGGAGATTCCGATTCCATGGCCCCTGAAGTGATGCTTCCGAAGGGGTTTGTCGTCATGAAGGGCCTGTGCGAGCAGGATTACGACAGCATGGGGTGGCCCCGCTATATCATGAACTGCAAGGACCGGTCGGTAATGGTTCTGATTCCGGAAACGACTTTTACCATGGGCGCCAACGGCCAGGAACCGAATGAACAGCCCTGTCATCAGGTTACCGTCGGCAGGTATTACATCGACCTGTATGAAGTCAGCAACGTACAGTTCGGGAAATTCGCCACGGAAGTAAACTGCGGTCTGTACTGCAAGGACGATCCGGCGCTGGCCAATGAGCTGCTGAGCACGGAAACATCCGAATGCTGGATCGTTCGCAACTGGAAGCCGAATTGCGACCCCTGCATGAAGACCAGTCCTGAGCGCAACAGCGTCGAACTGGACGTAAATTACTTCAAGGAATACTGGAAGCCCAATGTCAACGATTGCCAGCCGGCTCGTGCAGTTAGCTTCTGGGAGGCCTGGTATTATACCCGTTGGGTAGGTAAGGATCTGCCGACGGAAGCGGAATGGGAACTGGCCGCCAAGGGATGCTCCGGCCGGCTTTATCCGTGGGGCAACATCGAACCTGACAGCCAGAATCTTCTGTGCAATTATGGGGGTTCTCATCCGGCCGAAGACGGCTTTGAATATGCCGCGCCGGTTACCGCGTTTGGCGCCGGTCGCAGCCCGTTCGGCGTTTACAATATGGCTGGCAACGTGTGGGAATGGACCAAGGATTATTATGATGCCACGTTCAATTCGCCCCCGGCTTTCGACAAAGGTGGTGGCCGATGTGCCACGGAAGCCCAGCGGGTGTTCGACAACCCATCTGGTCCGATCTACGGTTGCCAGCGTGTAATTCGCGGTGGGTCCTACACCAGCGATATCGCCGACTGCCGAACGACGGTTCGGCGAGCCGCCATGCCGAACGTACACCAGATGAACGTCGGCTTCCGCGGTGTGCTGCGAATCCGATAGCTGCATCAAATTCAAACATTCAAAACCCAGGTCGAAAGGCCTGGGTTTTTTGTTTTTACCCATTGTACAGTATGCGTTTCAACAGATTTCACCAAAACGCATTTTAGCTCTCCGCCGCCAACCCTTGATTGAACCGGAATTGCGGATATAATACGTTTTTCATTGTATGGCCTGAAGTAATAGGCCACGATATGGTTACCAGAGGATACTCATGCCCGCGTTACGCGCCTTACAAGTTGCCATTCTGATCGTCATCGATCTGGCAACTTTTTACACTGCCCTGGTCCTGGCGATCCTGTTCAGAATCTATCTGTTTCCCGGAATGCCCGACGATCGTGTATACAGCATCAAACTTTACTGGGATCACCTTTACATCTGGTGGCTGCCGACGACGTTTATTTTGACGATTGCATACGAATCGCTGTACCAGAAACGTCAGCCTTACTGGCAGGAAAGCTGGCACATGCTCAAGGCCATCAGCCTGGCCATGCTGCTGATCTTCGCCTACGTCAGCCTAAGCAAATCCGAATCGCATGTATCGCGTGTGGTATTGGTAAGTTTATGGGCGGGAGCGATTGTCCTGTCGCCGATCTATCGTGCGTTGGGCAAAGGCCTGTTTCGCAAACTGGGCATCTGGCACGAAGACGTGCTTATCCTCGGTGCCGGCGACGCAGGCATGGCGACATTGCGTGGACTGGAGCGTGAAACATCGCTTGGATATCGCGTAATCGGTTTTCTCGACGACGATGCATCCAAGGTCGGCATGATGATTCAGACCCCCCTGGCTCAGTATCGGGTGTTCGGCACCGTGAAACATTTTCGCAAATTCGTCAATCGTCTTGGCATCTCGACGATCATCATTGCGATGCCCTCGCTGGACCCACTGGAGCAGGCGACACTTGTCAGCGAAGTTCAGCGTTACGTATCCCGCGTACTGCTGGTGCCGGAACTGCGAGGAATCGCTCTGATGAACACGGAATTGAGTGTTTTGTTCATGGAACAATTGTTCCTGCTGAAAATCAGAAACAACCTCAAATCGCTTTATGCACAGATCATCAAGCGGATATTCGACATTCTGATCTCTTCGCTGGCACTGATCTCGCTTTCCTGGCTGTTCGGCATATTGTATTTGGCGGTACGTCTAACGTCGCCCGGCGGAGCATTCTTTATTCAGCATCGTCCGGGCAAAAACGGCAGAATCATTCGCATTTACAAATTCCGAACCATGTATATCGACGGTGATAAACGGTTGCAGCAGGCCCTAGCCCGGGATTCGAAACTGGCTGACGAGTGGCATGTCTATCGCAAGCTCAAGTCTTACGATCCCAGAGTGACGTCGGTTGGAAAATTTCTTCGGAAATGGTCGATGGACGAACTGCCGCAGATTTTCAATGTATTCAAGGGCGAAATGAGCATCGTCGGCCCCCGGCCTTACATGATCAGTGAAATCGAATCGCTCAAGGAGGCGGCGGATGTGATTCTGATGGCCAAGCCCGGCCTGTGCGGTCTGTGGCAGGCAAGCGGGCGAAACAATCTCTCCTTCGAAGACCGTGTCAAACTGGAATGCTGGTATGTCCTGAACTGGGCGCTTTGGCTTGATATGATTCTCATGCTCAAGACGGCGAAAGGGGGGCTGACCGCCGAAGGGGCCTATTAAAAC
>CAYMXC010000015.1:15244-17025 GCA_964394135.1 uncultured Phycisphaerae bacterium | reverse complement strand
TTATTACTGGACCCCGTGATCGAACAGTCGCGGGTGGAACTGAACGCGCCTGCACGAACGGACGGCAATATCCTGGAAGTTCACTTTCGGCCCGGCGTCATGGATACAGTTGCGCAATCGACCGAATCGGCCATCCGTCAGTTAGGCGTGGCGGTGGACCAGGTGCGCACGGCGCGGATGTATGTATTTGAGGGCACGCTCGGCGAAGCTGAGAAAAATCTGATCGCTCAGCGGATCATCGCCAATGAGTGCATCGAACAGGTGGTCTTTGGATCGGCAGGCAGCCGGACGCCTCCCCAGCCGCACGAATACCGTTTCCAGCTCCAGCATGTGTCCCTGCTGAATCTCAGCGACGATGAACTGGTGAAATTATCAAAACAGGCCGACCTGTTTTTGAACCTTGAGGAAATGCAGACGATTCAGAATTATTTCAAGACCCTCGGACGCGAACCGACGGATGTGGAACTTGAAACGATCGCGCAGACCTGGTCGGAACACTGTGTTCACAAAACGCTCAAAAGTGATGTGGAATATCGCGGCCCCGAGGGCAAAAAAGTTTTCAAAAACCTGCTGAAATCTACGATTGCCAAGGCCACCGCGGAGCTCAAAAAGAAATGGTGCCTGAGCGTTTTTGTGGATAATGCCGGTGTGATCGATTTCGACGAGCAGAACGCCGTTTGTTTCAAAGTGGAAACGCACAATCACCCATCCGCCATCGAGCCATACGGCGGGGCGTCTACCGGCATCGGCGGAGTGATTCGCGATCCGATGGGCACGGGTCTTGGCGCCAAGCCTGTAGCCAATCCCGACGTCTTCTGCTTTGCGAGACCAGACTACAAACTTGCTGATCTTCCCCGGGGCGTGCTGCATCCGCGACGGGTCTTCAAGGGTGTCGTTTCCGGTGTACGCGATTATGGCAACCGAATGGGCATTCCAACGATCAACGGAGCGATCTGGTTCGACGACCGTTATCTGGGTAATCCGCTGGTTTATTGCGGGAATATCGGATTGATTCCGAAAGATAAATGCAAAAAGGCCAGTGCCCGGCCGGGAGATTTGATCGTCGTCGTGGGCGGCAAGACCGGGCGAGACGGAATTCATGGCGCGACCTTTTCCTCCGGTGAACTGACCGATCGCTCGGACCGTGAATTTTCGCACGCCGTGCAAATCGGAAACGCGATTACAGAAAAGAAGGTGCTGGATGTGATCCTGCAGGCGCGTGATCACGCCGAGGGTTGCCTGTATAGTGCGATTACCGATTGCGGTGCGGGCGGGCTGTCCAGTGCAGTGGGCGAAATGGGAGAAAAACTGGGCGCCGAGGTCGATCTGGAAAAAGTGCCTCTGAAATATCAGGGCCTAAGTTACGACGAAATCTGGATCAGCGAAGCCCAGGAGCGAATGGTGATTGCCGTTTCTCCTACGAACTGGCCGAAGGTCAAAGCCATTTGTGATGCCGAGGATGTCGAGGCAACCGCCATCGGAACCTTTGCCGATCATCGAAAGCTGATCCTGCGATATCAGGGCGTTCAGGTGGGTGAACTGGCGATGGAATTTCTCCATGAAGGGCTGCCCAATTCGCGGAAGAAGGCAACTTGGCGTCAGAGACAATTCGAAGAACCTCAGCCACGAACGGGCGATTTTACCACCGTGCTGAAACGATTGCTCGCGCATCCCAATATCGCCAGCAAGGAATGGGTCATCCGGCAGTACGATCATGATGTCCAGGGCGGATCGCTCGTCAAACAGCTGACAGGCAGCGTGAACTACGGACCATCGGACGC
>CAYMXC010000015.1:14023-15234 GCA_964394135.1 uncultured Phycisphaerae bacterium | reverse complement strand
CCCGGCCTCGGGTCGAATCGAGGGTTGGCAGTCGGATGCGGCCTGAATCAGAACTACGGACAAATCGATCCGTACTGGATGTCCGCCTGCTGTATCGACGAGGCGATTCGCAATGTCGTGGCGGTGGGCGGGGATCCGCGATTGACGGCAATCCTGGATAATTTCTGCTGGGACAGCTGCAATACGGAGGAAAAACTCGGTACGCTCGTTCGGGCGGCCATGGGTTGTTACAAGGCTTCCAAAGGATTCGGCACGCCGTTTATTTCCGGCAAGGACTCACTCAATAACGAATTCGTGACAGAAACGGGCGAGCGCATCGCGATTCCGCCAACGCTGCTGATTAGCGCAATGGCGATCGTGCAGGATGTCCGCAAGTGTATGACGATGGACTTCAAGACGCCCGGCAGCGCAATTTACCTCATCGGCCGAACGAAAGCAGAACTCGGCGGGTCGCATTACTGGATGCTCGAAGGCTACACCGGTAATTCCGTGCCGCAAGTCGATTTCAAACTGGCCCGAACGATTTTTGGGAAAGTTCACTCCCTTATTCGACAGCGGATCGTGTCGGCCTGCCATGATTGTTCGGAAGGGGGCCTCGCGGTGGCACTGGCGGAAATGGCCTTTGCCGGTGGACGCGGCGCCAGGATCGAATTGGGTGCACTCCAGGAACAATCAGGCATCGCTAATATCGACTCAGTGTTGTTCAGCGAGTCGGCGTCTAGATTTATCGTCGAGGTGCCAGCAGGAAAGGAAGAGCGATTCCTGAAGCTGACGACTGGATTGCCCGTGTGCAAATTGGGAACTGTAGAGGCTTCCGACCGGTTTGATATCGTCGATGGCAGGGGAAACCCGATTATTCAGGAGTCTATAGAAATCCTGAAAAATGCCTGGAAAACAGGCATCAAACTGTAGGTTGAATTTTGTCGGTCGTAAGCGGCTAAATAAAAACGGCGAGCATGGTAAGTGCTCGCCGTTGTCATGATCAGCTGTCTATAAACGTTAGTCTGCATCGCCGGTAGATGTTGTTTCTTGAGGATCTGACGTGGCGAATGGATACCAGTAGTTCGCTCCGCACAAGCCGGGAAGCGTGCAGGTCGGATCTTTGGAATAGTTCGGCTGGGTTGGCACAAGATCATTGCTCGGCCCCGAGACATCGACAAGACCTAACTGTGTGCAATTGCTCCGCGCACACAGCTCGCCGTGGTTGTGAA
>CAYMXC010000015.1:0-14013 GCA_964394135.1 uncultured Phycisphaerae bacterium | reverse complement strand
CCGGGATTGGCGCCTAATTTATTATCCACGATCGTGCAATTGATCAGCGAACACAGATCGCCGTTGTTTTGAATGAAATGCAGCACTGAGCAACCGGTGAGAGACATCATTGTTATTCCTGCCAACACCACGGCAGCAATTGAGAATTTCTTCATTATGCCATTCCTTTCAAGTTCAGGATCATATCTCATTCTAAATGCTTGTTCTTAACGAAACCAAATCTAGGTCAAGCAATATCTTATAAGTCGCTCATGGATATAGTACTGCTGGTACTTGTAGTACTGCTGGTACTGGTGGTACTGGTGGTACTGCTGCTGCTCGTAGTCTCGCTCTCGGTCCCGACGTTGACCGTTCGCTCAGTCCGATTGCACTCGAGGAACATGCAGGGGTTAAAGTAGTTCGGATTTTGACAATTCACAACGTCGCATGGTTGGAACGACTCAATAACCCCATTTACCATACTTTGGGCACAGGTGGAAAAAGGAAGGACAAACAGTCCAGCTGCTAAAGTCACCAGCCACGATACAACCTTTTGCCGCATAATCTATCTCCAGTTCAAGTTCGCATTAGGCCTACAAGTGCTTATCACACCGATAAATAAAAGTATGTCACAAGATAAATGCCTCGTCAAGGAAAAAAACGAGGTTTCCGGTCCGATCGCATGAAATATTAAAGATCGGCCAGACAACCTTTAAGTTTCCGGTAAGTTTTTTCAAGGGCCTCGGGGATCACACGGACTTCGCCAAGAACCGACATGAAGTTGGTGTCGCCCGTCCAGCGGGGAACGATGTGCATGTGCAGGTGGTCCGGAAGGCCTGCTCCGGCGCAGTGGCACAGGTTAAAACCTACATTGAAACCCTCAGCATTGATCGCACACTGAAGCAATTTCCGCATCTTACGTAATAACTGCATCATCTCAAGCAGCACTTCATCCTTGATGTTTTCCAGATCGCTGCAGTGTTCAAAGGGGGCGATCAGCATATGACCGGTGGTGTAGGGGAACCTGTTAAGCATCACGAAACAGTGCGTCCCTCGATAAAGCAGAAAATTCTTCTCATCATCCTGAGGATTATCCCTGGCCTGACATAAAAAACACGACCCCTTGGGTTCGTTCAACTCTTTGATATATTCCATTCGCCAGGGGGCCCAGATATTCTTATTAAAATCGACCATAGTTTTTTATTCCTGTTGTTTCTTCTGTAACCTTGAAAGAACCGCTTTTTTCATTATATCGACTGGAATCTGAATTTCCTCTTTTTGTAGCGATTGTGACGAAGATATAAGATATCTAAAAGGTTCAAAAAGTTTGATCTGTTCAGCAGCCTGGAATACCAGCATGTTGGCCCCGTCGATCGTCCGGGCACCGCGATCGCACGCGTCCCGCAGAAGGGTGGTTTCCAGTGGATTGTAAACGGTGTCGAAAACAATACTGCCGCGGGCGATAGCGGAGGCGGGTAACGGGCTGCTATCTACATGTGGATACATTCCCAGGCTCGTGCCGTTGATAATGATATCGGCCTGAAGTGTCGATCGCTGGTCCCACTGCTGCCCCGCACAGTGAAATTCCTCCGGGAGGGCCTGAGCCTTGGATTCCGTGCGATTAAAAATCACGACATTGGCTCCGGCACTTATCATCGCCGCAACGATCGCCCGGCAAACGCCACCAGCGCCCAGCACTGCAACACGTTTGCCCGCCAGGGCGGCTCGATCCAATCCCCCAACTGTCCGAAGGGTTTCCAGCACGCCGAGATAATCGGTATTCCACCCAGCCACAGATCCGTCTGGCGAAAAGACCAGCGTATTGACGGCGCCGATTTTTTCCGCCAGGGGGTCAAGTCGACCATGGCGCTCCAGGACATAGCGGAGGGCATTGGTTTTATGTGGAATGGTAACGCTCAGGCCAATAGTGCCGAGCCGGGGACGACATCGCAGATTGTCAACAAACCGTACAAAGTCCTCATACGACTCTGCCACCTCAAATCGCAGGTAGACGGCATCGACGCCCATCTGGCGATAGGCGGCATTATGTATGGCCGGCGACAGCGAATGCTCGATGGGATGGCCGACAACTCCTGCCAGGAGTGTTTCGGGGCCGATGCGATCCCAGTTGTATTCATTTTTCATCTGTTCGACCGTCAGCTGACCCGGCGCAGAGGCCTTGGCTGGTTCAATTGTTGCAAAACTCACTTCTGCCCCGAATTTTTTTGCCAGTACGCGGCTGGCCACACCGGGAGAGCCCATTGCGATAGCGATGATCGGCTTGGGCGACTGTGCTATCACATCCAGTAATCTAAAGAGGTCGTCAACCGAATTCGTCTGGCCGGCGACCTTAACCACGTCGGCGTCAGGATCGGCAGCGATGGTTTGCACGATTCCGGAAAGATCGATCGGCATGGACTCAAAATCGTGAAAGGAAAGAATGATTTTGATGTTTCTGCCCTCAGCCCGAAGTCGACCAATGGAATCAAGCAAAATCTGCCGGGCCAAGCCGGCTTTTTGCCAGCGTTGAAACTCGACATCCACATATTCTCCGCCGGCCGAAATTGCCCTGGCTAGAACCTCCAGTTGCCGCTCGATCGAACCGGTAAATTTCCCGCCTTCGCTGCTGTGCCGAAGCGTCCAGAGGATAGGCACCGGACTGCTTTTGACCAGGGTGAAAAAATCTTCGGTGTCCAGATAATCGAGGCGAATCTCGATGAGCTCAGCCCCCGCCTTTACCGCATGCTGAATATCGGTTAAGGCCACATTTAAAGAGGTCGCCGTGATGGCTGTGGTCAGTTTTGTCATGCCGGTTACTCTAAAAGAATGGACCAAATCATGCAATAAAAAAAAGAGAATCGAGCCTTTCTGCCGGAAGCAGGACGATTAAACGGAAAATATTTTATTTTTTGTTGCTATTGCATTTCAGGCGATATCTTTTTACCATCGCTGAAATTACAAATTCTAATTGGACGTATTTTGATTACATCGAAGTGCTATAATGGCTAAGATCGCGTTTATCGGAGCCGGCAGTTTTGGTTTTACCCGAGGGTTGGTGCGAGATATTCTGACTTTTCCCGCCCTGGCGGACAGTACTATTTGCCTGATGGATATCGATACAGAACGCCTGAATTTCATCAAAACGGAAGTCGACAGGATTATCCAGGCGGGTAAGTATCCAGCCAAAGTAGTGGCGACGACCGATCGCGCCGAATCGCTCAAGGACGCCGACGGCGTTGTCTGCACGATTCTTCAGGGCGGCGTTCAGGTCTTCCGAAACGACGTGGAAATCCCCAAAAAATACGGCGTGGATATCAACGTCGGCGATACACGCGGCCCGGCGGGCATCTTCCGTGCCCTGCGGACCATTCCGGTAATGATGGATCTCTGCAAGGACATCGAGCGGTACTGCCCCAATGCGATTTTCCTGAATTACACCAATCCCATGGCGATGCTCTGCCGCGCGATGCAGGGCCGCTTCCCGCAGATCAAAGTGACCGGATTGTGTCACAGCGTTCAGGGTACGGCTGAAATGCTGGCGCGCTGGATCGGCGCTCCTATGAGCGAAATCACCTTCCTTTGTGCGGGCATCAACCACCAGGCCTGGTATCTCCAGTACAAACGAAACGGCAAAGATGCCTATCCGCAAATTCGGGAAGCGGTGAAAAAACCGGAAATCTACAACGAAGAACTGGTTCGCAACGAGATGTTCATTCACCTGGATTACTACGTCACCGAATCCAGTGGCCACAACAGCGAATACAACGCCTGGTTCCGAAAACGGCCCGACCTGATCGAAAAATATTGCACCCACGGGACAGGATGGAATCCGGGCCTTTATGCCTATATCCGTGACGAATATATGAAGACCGAAAAGACCTGGCGGGACAATATCAAGGAAACACTGGCCAAGCCGGTCGAACTGAAACGAGGCCACGAATACGCTTCCTACATTTTCAACGCGACCATCGGCGCAGGCGATCTGTACGAATTCAACGGAAACGTCCGCAACTTCAACCTGATCGACAATCTGCCGACGGGCTGCTGCGTGGAAGTGCCGGTCCTGGCCTCCAAACGCGGTTTGAATCCGATGCACGTCGGATCGCTTCCCCCCCAGCTTGCGATATTGAACAACATCAGCGCACGATGCGAAGAGCTGGCGGTCGAAGGCTGCCTGGCGGGCGATCCACGAATGATTTTCCACGCGATTTGCTTCGATCCGCTGACCTCGGCGGTCCTGAGCCTCTCTGAAATCCAGTCAATGGTCGATGAAATGTTCCAGGCCAATAAAGACTGGCTGCCGCAGTTCAAAAATCTGAAATAACCGCCGTCCTGCAATCAAAAAGTCTCAACGGTCACCAGCTCCCCGCCGCGACGGGCAGACTGCGCGGCGAAGATTCCCGGAACGCTCATGTTCAGCGACTTGTCGATGTCCAGCGCGGGCGGTTCGTCCTGTAATATCGCTCGGACAAAATCATCGATCATGAAATATTCGCTGGTCCCGTGTCCGCCGGCTGATGCTTCAGGCGGTACATCCGCGTGGGTCAGTGACGTGGCGATATTCATCAGCGTTTTTTGTTCCGGATTCCTCTCGGAATAAAATTTGATATTGTCGGTCCATGCGTATCGATCGGTCTCGACCGATCCCCGTGTGCCGTAGAGACAGTAAAAGTGATGTGCGGGTTCGCGGGCGATTTTGAATGCGGTCAATTCGCGAATGGTGCGGCCGCCGGCAGTCATAAACAGCGCGCTCTGGGTCAGAATCACACCCGATTTTCCATCGACCGGAAATTTCGATTCCATGCAGGAGACTGCCACGATCTTATCGTTCAGAATCATCAGCAGCGGGCCGAGTTCGTGTGTGGAATATTGAATCGGGTTGAGTTGGTCTCGCCAACTGGCTACGGTCTCCGAGCCGCCACCCAGGCCGTCGTCACGGTTGAAAAGTATCTCCCGGCAGTCGTGAACGTATTCGCCCTCTGCCAAGACGACATCGCCGATCTGACCCTCCTGGACGATCTGCTGAATCTTCTGGATGCATGGAAAATAGCAGACATTTTCCGCAATCATGTATTTCAGACCCGTCTTGCGAACCTTCTCCCTCAGCGGGCGTGCTTCCTCAAGCCGGAATACCGAAGGAACTTCGCACAGGACATGCTTGCCCGCGTCGAGTGCCTTCATTGTGCATTCGTAATGGGTCGGCGCGGGAGTGATAATTGCGATGGCGTCCAGCGGCTGGTCGCAGAACCGATCGTAATCGTCAAACGCTTCCGCTCCGAACTTGGCGCCTGTCTCCCGGGCACGCTCCATATTCTTATCGCAGACCGCGACTACACGACAATCTTTCCTCGCCGCAAAAAGCTGTGCAAATCCAAACCCACGCCGCATTCCGGCAATTCCAATACGCAGTGTCATATCATCTCCTTCTCATTTACTGGGATATCCGCCTTACCGGGGTCCGACGGGGGACGCTATGGACTGGTCGATCAACTTGAAGTCAACCTCGGGCGGGCGGGTCATTTTCTCTGTGTTTAGTTTGATTCCTTCCGGCAGAAGAAATTTAAGCTGGCGGGCAAAATACGTGTTCCATTGTCGGTACATGTCTTCAGGCTCGAGCGCTAGGTACGCGATAATATCCTGAGGCTTGAGATTCTTGATCAATTCCTCAGGCCCCTGCAGTTCCACCGTGATCTTCTGCTCACGCATGTCCACTCGATATTTGCTCAGCAAGTCGTCGGGACCAAGCACCTGGACACGTTGGATTACCAGGTTTGTCGTCGAAAACTGCTGCTGAATCTGCAGCTGAATCCTTACGCGCGTTGGCTCAGTGACCACGGGCTGGCCCATGAGAACCTGTGGCAGTGGAAATTCTTCATCCACCACCCGTTCCACTGCCTTGCCCTGCAATTCATTTTCAATATCAACCACGATGAATTTGTCGCTGTCGGACAAACTCTGAAAAAACGATTGCGATAACGTCACGTCGATCTGGCTGGGTTTGACAACCGGTGTCGTTGTCTTCGTTGTGCCCGTCGTTACGTAAACCGGCATTTTCACCGTGGTCAGCTGATCGATGAAAATCTTGATCTGTGCCGGACGGGATTCGACGACCGAACATGCGCTGTAATTCTTCCTCAGCAGCGTATTGATCACGTCCGCTCCATCTTTCACCAGTACCTCGCCCTTGGCCTCCTCCGGCTGAACGTAATAAACCGGTTTGAATTTTCCGCTGCTCAAATCGAGCCTCAATTGGTTGAGCTGTTCGTGCGGGCCGGTGAACGTAACCTGGAGTTGGCCCGTTGCCGGCTCCTGAAGCTGAACGTCCATTTTCGACCCCGACTGTGAGGAAACCTGAAGCGTAATCAGTTCCGTGCGGCTTTCACTGTTTATCTGATCCGCATAAATCCAGATCAGACAGCTCAGCACGAATGTCGTACCGATGGGTCGAACCCGCTTTTTGAAATTAAGCGACATTTCCCCTGTTTCCCGTATCCACAAATAAAAGTTTCCGGAGTTCCCGTTCCAGGCTCTCCGGCGTAAATCCACGCAAAATCTTGCCGTCCAGTGCAATGGATATGATGCCAGTTTCCTCGCTGACCACAACCACGACCGCGTCGGAATCTTCTGTTAATCCCACCGCAGACCGGTGTCGTGAGCCCAGTGTCGGGTCCAGATCGCTGGATTCCGTAAGCGGAAACTGACAGCCCGCCGCCGACACCCGGCCTTCCTGAATCACTACGCCCAGATCGTGCAGTGCCGAACCGGGCCAGAAAATTGTTTTCAGCAGCTCCGGTGTGATCACCGCATCCATCCGCACTCCGCTTTCCACCACCGTGCTCAGATTCACCTGACGCTCGATCGCGATGAGTGTGCCAATCTTGTGCTGCGATAGATATTTGACGGCGGAAACAATCGCCATGATGGTGGTGTCCGATTCGTGGATCAAACGCCGAAACCACCGCGCCTCGCCGATCCGCATCAGCGCGCGGCGAAGCTCCGGCTGAAACACTACCAGAGAACCGAAAAACACCCCGTAGAGCACAGGATCGGCCAGAACATTCAGCCGTTCCAAATGCATGCGACCGACCAGAACCTTCAATACCAGAAACGAAGTGGCTAAAATCAGCAGCAAGCCTCGCAGAAGACGAAGACCGCGAGTCTCCTGCAAAAATGTCAAAATGACGTATATTGCCACGGCGACAACCAGCAGTTCAACGCAGACGGTAGCCCATCCGTAGGTACTGATCCGATCGAAATAACCTTCTATACTCCTATGCAAACTAAGCCACATATCCCATAACCATAACCGAAAATACCAATCTTGAAAAGCCCCAAGGTCATATAAAAAATGTCTGAACGATCCTTGTCGCCTTACTAAGAAGGGTTCAAAAAGAAGTTTCAAACAGCCAAGAACCGATTATAATTAATTTACGTATTATTGATAGTTTGCGTTTTTTGGGAGGCCAAAAATAAAATGTTAAAAATGCTGAAAACAAATCGGACAGCGTTTATCGGTATTGTTCTGGGCTTTATTGCTGCGCTTACGGTAACAGCCTTCATCCAGCACTCGCCGTCGGCTGTGGAGGCCAAAGACAAGCAGGTGGTCCAGACTTCCCCAAATCTGCCGCCACCGAGCGCAGAAGATTTTGCACTGACAGAAAGAATCAGTAAAGTTTATAATTATGTGGCTAAAAATGTCAGTGCATCTGTGGTTCACATCACTTCTACAAAAAAGGCCAAAATCAGTCAGGATTCTTCGCCATTCGATGACGACTTAATGAAACGATTTTTCCCGAACGAGCGTTTCTTCCGTTTCGGGCCGCAGCAGCAGGAAAGGCAGACAGGCCTGGGCAGTGGTGTGATCATTGATGTTGCAGGCTACATTGTTACTAATAATCATGTAGTTGAAGGTGCGGATGAAATTTCCATCATGCTTCCCGATGGTCGCGAGTTTACACCAAAGTGGGTCCGAACCGATCCGTTATCGGACCTTGCGTTGATTAAAATAGATGCTGATAATCTATTTGCTCTGGAACTGGCTGATTCCGACAAGGTTCAGGTCGGCGATATGGTGCTGGCAGTGGGTAATCCTTTTGGTCTGGACAATACGGTCACGCAGGGTATTGTCAGTTATATTGGTCGTGGCGTAAAGATGGGTAGTATCAATTATAGTAATTATATTCAAACTGACGCTGCTATCAACCCTGGAAACTCCGGTGGGCCTCTAGTCAACCTCCGCGGTCAGATCATCGGGATCAATAGCGCGATTGTGTCTCGGACTTCAAGTTACGCCGGTATAGGGTTTGCAATACCATCCAATATGGTGAAATTCGTCGCCGATCAGCTCAAAAAGTCTGAAACTGTGACACGAAGTTATCTGGGCGTCAATATTCAAGACGTAACGCCGCCGTTTGCACAGCAGTTTGGGGCACCAAGCACCAAAGGCGCACTGGTTGGCGACGTCCGGCCAGATACTCCTGCCAGCAAGGCCGGCCTGAAGCACGGCGATATCATTCTGGAATTTGACGGAATTCAAGTTCAGAACAGTCAGCACCTGCAGAATCTGGTAGCACAAACTCCTCCCGGTACCAAGGTTAAGCTGCAGGTCTTGCGTGATCGCAAGACAATCGAAGTGCCTCTTGTACTGGAGAAAATGCCCAAGGGCTTTTTGGCTGGGAAAACGTCTCCTGTGCCGGAAGAACCGTCGGAAACCGACCAGAGCGAGATAAAAGAACTGGGTATCACCGTAGCTAATCTGAATACCGATCTGGCTCAAAAATACAATTATAAGTACCCGGAAACAAAGGGAGTTGTAATCGTTCAGATTGACCCACAGGGCGAAGGTGCCCGGTTGGGGTTGAATGAAGGCGATTTGATCCAGAGCGTACAGAACCAGAGTGTGACGAGTATTGAAAGATTGTCGAAAATGTTAAGCAAGGATTCACTGAAAAAAGGCGTGGCGATGTATGTTCGAGCCGCTTCCGGTGGGGCCAGGTATGTTTGGGTGAAGGTAAATTAAAAGAAAGAATAAAAGATAAGGCCAGGATCGCAACCATATTTAATTGTGTGTTTTTTGAAAGAAAAATTGTCGATCAACTTGTGAAATGGCCGGCAGGCAGATATAGTTAAGCATATGAGTATGAATTTGGATACGACATTGATCGAACGCCTGGCTCGGCTGCGAGAAAACATCGGCAAAATTTTTCTTGGTCGGGTTGAAGTTATCGATCAACTGATAGTGGGCTTGCTGTCCGGCGGTCATGTTCTGATTGAGGATGTCCCCGGGGTGGGCAAAACGATCCTGGCGCGAGCATTAGCAAAGAGCGTTCAGTGCAGCTTTGCCCGGGTTCAATTAACTCCCGACCTGCTGCCCAGCGATATCATCGGCGTGTCGATTTACAACGACAAGTCGAAGACGTTTGATTTCAAGAAGGGGCCGATTTTTGCCAATATCGTCCTGGCTGACGAGGTGAATCGCACGACTCCGCGAACACAGTCGGCCATGCTCGAGGCGATGAATGAAGGTCAGATCAGTATTGACGGTCGCACTTTCGTTCTGGAACGACCTTTCATGGTCATAGCCACGCAGAATCCATTCGAGTTCGAAGGGACGTATTTTCTACCCGAAAATCAATTGGACCGGTTTACCTTGCGAATTACCATCGGCTATCCTTCTCCGGAGCAGGAGGCGAGGATCATCATGGAACAGCCGGCCAAGACGCCCATGAAGCAGCTGGAACCTGTTCTTACCAGCCAGGAAGTTGTGGATCTTCAGCAGCTTGTGGACCGGGTGCGTGTTTCTTCGGAAATTATGGAATATGTTCTGAAGTTCATTCAGGCAACCCGTGGTCACAAGCACCTGGATCTTGGTATCAGCCCTCGCGGCGGTCAAACGCTTGTGCGAGCGGCTCAAGCCCGGGCCATGCTCGAAAAGCGCGATTACGTCGTTCCTGAGGATATCAAGTCTTTGGCGGTTCCCGTTTGTGCGCATCGTGTTTTAAGCAAGAGCTACCTGGACGATAATCAATCAAGCTCCACATCGAGCGTCATTTCCCAGATTATCAGTGAGATTCCCGTGCCTATATAATCGCGCCTTCGGCCGAAGCACGGCGCGGAGGTTGAATTGTGAAACGATGTGCAGGATAGCTAAGGAACGGATGCTAAATTGATCAGGGGAGCCTCGACATTTCGGACAAACGAACATCTTCCTTCGGTGCGGCACATTGATTTTGCCCAAAATGATACTTTGCCGATTGCACTCGACGAAAATCGCATGATCCGACAGGTGCCGGCCAAGTTGCACCCACTGTATGGGATTTATATGGGCTGGTCGATGGTGATACTGATCTTTTTTGTCGTCACTCTCGGATTGATGGCTTTTATAACCCAGTTCGATCTTCTCTTTTGGAGCGCATCGCTTACAGTAGCCGTTTTTTTTGTCTCAATTATTACTGCGGGCCTGATGATCAACTCGCTGGAAGTTACCAAGATTGTTCCCGATGTGGGAATCGTATCTAGGCCATTGACGCTGACCTACACGATTCGCAACAATCGGAGATATTTTCCTGTGTACTCTGTTCGAATCATGGAACTATTTCCGAAGGGGCAGTTGGTGGAACTGCCTCGGATTTATATCCCTTATCTCGGGCCGGGCAAGAGCTGTACGCTTCAAATCCTCATGACACCCAATCAGCGGGGCGAATTGACATGTCTTGGAACACGTTTAGCCAGCCGATATCCGTTCGGGCTGCTGACCCGTTTCCGGACGATTGTCGATAATCGCACCATCATGGTCTATCCTGCGTTGGGAACTATGACCACGCATCTTCTGCCTGCGAATCGGGCAAGCGAATATCAGGTCGGCATTACCCAACCGCGATACAAGGGTCACAGCGATGAGTTTTATGCACTGCGGGAATATCGTCCAGGCGACAATCCGCGTCTTATTCACTGGAAGCGAACGGCAAGGATGGGGCGGTTGATGATTCGGGAAATGTCGCAATATTCTCCGCACCGACTCACCGTGATTATGGATACGTACCTGCCGGATCGCACGCAGGAAAACGAATACTGGTTCGAAAATATGGTCAGTTTTACTGCTACGGTCTTGTGTCAATCGCTTGAGCAAGGCTATCGCGCGGCTTTGATCTGTTCGGGTGAGCCCCCGCTGATGGTTCCGCCGCTTTCCGGCCGAGAGGCACAGCATCGGATTCTCCGAATACTTGGCAGTGTGATGCCACAGACTACGATCCAGCTATCCGACCTTTTCCGAACCTGGCGATTTACAGGGTGGTGGCGTGGTCGTTGCGTGGTGATCGGGCGACAAGATCCGCAGGCTAACGTTCTGCAAAAGCTTTCCGATACCATCGGGCCGGTTCATTTTTTTACCGCGGGGTCAGCAGATTGGCGGGCGATGTTTATTCCACCGGAATATCTCCGGGGACAGGGGGCGGACGGTCATGTTTAAGATTCGCGAAGTTGCCCTTCCTGTTTTTATCAGTGTTGCTTTGGCGCTGTATGTGCTGCTGACCCGATATCTGATTTATCCGACCGCCTTGATCCTTATATGCGGAACTTTGCTGACGATCGCCTATTTCCGCATCGGGCGTACAATCAAAGTGCCGCACATTTTGCTGGGTGCACTGGTGGTTGTGGTGATTGTGCTTCTCAACCTTGCGGTTTTCGTGGCGAAGGTACACGCGGAGCGTGTGCTGGTTTATTTTCTGACACTGCTGATTCTGGTCCGAAGTTTTTCTCTCTGCCGACTCAAGGATTACTCACAGTTGATGTTTCTTTCGGTCCTGTGTCTTCTGGCGGGCGGATCATACAATCCTCCGGAATCTTTTTCAATCATCATCGTTTTTTATACGGTGATCGCCGGATACGCCATTTACAAGTTTCATCTGGTGGGGGAATATCTGGCCCATTGCCGCATTCGGGAGAACTCGCCGACTCTGGTCATGGCTACAAGCAAGCGGGCCGGCATCTGGCCATTTTTACGCTCGACGATCGGGACCTGTCTGGCTGCCCTGATCATTTTCGCTCTCATACCTCGTCAGCCCGCGGGGTGGAATCTGATCGCAGGCCTGGGCGGCAAGGATACCCTGAGCACCGGATTCAGTCAGCAGATGCGATTGGGGGAATTAGGCAAGACGCTTCAGGATTTTACTCCTGTTCTTCGTGTGAGATATCAATTCGACGAGAACCAGAAGAACAAGAGTTTCAATAACCTGTTGTATCTGCGCGGCGTTGTTTATGGCCAATATGTTTATCAGGACAAGTCCTGGCAGTGGATGGAAGACCGGACCAACGATCTGGAAACATACAAAGTATCTTCTTCTCTGGCCTCGCCGATTCCGATTCAAACAGCCGGTTTGAAACATGATTCTGCCGTACTGTGGAGGATATCGTTTGAACATCCTGCGACGACAAATCTGTTTGTGATCGATCGACCACTGGCGATTGCCGCCAACAATTCAATAACCGTCATGTATAACCCGCTAACCAATATTCTTTCCGGCGTTTCATCCTTTGTTCCAACGGGGTTTGTTTATCAATTGCTGACGGAACCCGCTCCCATTACGGTTTTGACCAAGCCTGTGTCATCTCGACCTGCCGTGCAGGTTCAGTCACAGTTCTTCTTTGAGCCTATTTCGGAAAAGAGGCTGTCGCACGACAAACCTTCCGTTACCCCCACTCCTGCTGTCACCAGCCGCCCGGCGGATTATCGCGTTGTGGATATCAAGTCGTTTGAACCTATAGCCAGGAAGATACTTTCTTTCCTTCCTCCGACGGCTTCGATCGAAGAGCGGGCCCGGACGATAGAATCATGGTTCAAGAGCGGTTTTGAATATTCCCTCGATAATCGTGATGTGGATCCCAAGGCTGAGCCGATCATGGATTTTCTGACTCGCCGCAAGCGCGGGCATTGTGAATATTTTGCTTCCGCGATGACGCTTCTGGCCAGATCCGTTGGGATGAAGGCCCGCGTAGTGGGAGGATATAAAGACGGGATATTCAACAGTTTTGGCAATTATTATATTGTCCGGAATTGCGACGCACATTCCTGGGTGGAAGTTTATGTTCCGGGCTACGGATGGAAGCGCTTCGATCCTACGCCGCCCGGGCGAGAGGATTTTCTCCGCGAGCAGCAGAGCACGACATTCAAATGGTTCTGGGATATTGTGGATCTCATGCAGTATAACTGGACCGATCGACTGGCAAACTACGAGAGAAACACTGATCGAAATGATTTTATGAAGAGCCTGCAAGATCAGATTCTTCCCGGCAGTCGGCAGCAAAAAGATACTTATTCCCTGCGCGGTTTATTTAAAACACTGGTCAATATCATTCGTGGCAAGGATTACGAATCGGTGTGGCTCCAACTGCTGCACTGTGGGCTTGTACTTTTTATCCTGGTGGTTGTTGCTATCTTGCTGAGAATATTTTACGAGGTTGGTCAGATGATGTGGGGCGACCTGAAAAAATTCATCTTTCGGCGATGGGAGCAACGGTTTGGTGCCATGTGGTATTGTCCGATCGATTTTTATCGACGAATCCTTCTCTGGCTGGCTACCCGAGGCATTTCTCGAAGCAGCTATGAAACGGCGGATGAATTTGCCGATCGAGTCAGTCGAGCGCACCCCCGAATCGAAAAAAGTCTGCATATCATTACCAAGGTTTACCTTGCCGTTCGGTTCGGGAATAAAAAAATTAACAGCGAACAGAAAGCATATCTGAATCAGCTTTCCTCGCACATTCAGGAAATCTTTGCGAATAAAAAACGTGTGCCTGTGACACAAAACAAGAGGCGGTCTATTAAACGAGGATAAAGAAACGCCGGAACCGTTTTGCGGACACCGGCGTTTTTTAGTTTTTTCGGCAGACGGACTTGATCAATATTCCATCTCTAGCGGCGCGATGGAAGGAAATTCAGCGGCTGAAGATAGACTTACATCTGTGGGTGTTTTTTCACCGAGGATTTTGCATATGGCGTTCAAATCGTCAGCGACCTGCACGGGTTTGAACGCCATA